>QMTB01000001.1 GCA_003649845.1 Thermoplasmata archaeon
CGTATAAAAAAAGATATACAAATGTTTGAAGAAAACCTGCATAAACTAGATAATAAAAAAATAATAAACCATGAGATAATTGAACTTGCCAAACAATACTATCAAGATTCAAAGTATTATCTAGAAAAGAAAGATTACTTCACTTCCTTTGGATGTATAAACTATGGACACGGTTTACTAGATGCATTGCTAATAATAGGAGGGTTAAAAGATGAAGATTAAAGGAAATATGGATAAATACTATTACTACTCCTTTCCTATGCAAGCAGTTCTTGTAACCTGTATGGATAGAAAAGGTAGAACTAATATTATAACGATAGCATGGCATACACCTATATCCAAGGAGCCACCGCTATATGGAATAGCTATCGCACCTAAAAGATACTCTCACAAACTTATCAGTGAAACCAAAGAATTTGTCATAAATTTTCTACCATTTAAACTAGTAGATAAAATTCATTTCTGTGGAACACATAGTGGTAGAGAGATAGACAAGGTTGAAGAAACAAAATTTACATTAAAACCTTCAGAAAAAATAAATACACCTAGAATAGAAGAAGGTTATGCTCATTTTGAGTGTATACTTCATTCAAAAAACACTATAGGAGACCACTCTTTTTTAATAGGGAAAATAGAAAATATATTGATAGAAGAAAAAGTTTTTACAAATGATATACTAGATAATAAGAAAATAAAACCTGCATATTATGTAGGAGGAAATAGTTATACTACATTATCCGATGATTTAGAAACCTTCTGATTCAAATGAAACTCAATATGATCATCAGGTTTAACATCTAACTTCCCAGCAGCGTTACCTTGATTCATACTTATCTCAACGAAATTACTACTACCTATAACAACTAAAAGTTCACCTTTATCGGCAGAGGCATAATTTTCTAAGAACCTTAATTTATAATCCTCTCCTTGAAGAGAGATTAAAATCTCCTCACCATATTTAACAAAATTCTGAAAACTTTTCCCATCTATATTTGTAATAATATTCCCAAATCTATCAATATGTAATACAGTACTATAAACAGAATCATCTGAAAACACTGCATTTGGTAACTGAGAATCTATATAATCATATATTCTAGGTCCAATACTCTCAAAAGGTATACCTTTTGATATATGAGCTGCAACTGGTGCAAAAATATCTCTACCATGAAAGGTATTAGATATAGTATCAAGCATATATCTTGTATTCTCAATACTATAAACTATGAAATCACCTAACATATGAGCTGCAGGCATAAGTAAACCATTATCAGGTCCTACAAAAACATGTTTCTTTGTTATAACTACTATACCACGTCTATCTGTACCCACTCCTGGATCAACTACTGCAACATGTATAGATCCTATGGGAAAATATGATACTGCAGATCTTAGAATAAAAGCTCCTTCTCGTATATTTTGAGGTGTAACCTCATGGGTTATATCAATGATATTTGAAGATGGGGAGATAGAGGCTATAACACCTTTCATCTGTGAAACATAGCTGCTTTTCAATCCGAAATCGGTAAGTAGTGTAACTATAGTCATAACAACCACCCTTTATTAGTAGCGAATGAGATATCAGTTAACCTACAGAGAGATATAAATAAATTTCGTATTATACCATATAAATAGATAGGATCGACCTTTAACTAAAAAAGAGATGTCCTAATAAGTCTTTGATGTAAAAAACTTCATAGTACAATCCTTGTTGAAATTATTTATATTAGTATTGATGATTCCCCTATTCTATGAAAGTTCATATAATTATGGGTTCAAAATCTGATGAAGAAGTTGCTAATAAAGCTGCTAGAATCCTAGAAGAATTTGATATCTCCTATGAGGTAACCGTTGCATCTGCACATAGAACACCTGATTATCTAAAAAAAATCGTTGAAAATAGTGACGCTGATTTGTTTATAGGGATAGCTGGTTTATCCGCTGCTCTACCCGGTAGTATCGCATCTCATACTATTAAACCTGTTATAGGAGTACCAGTAAGTGGTAAAGTTAATCTTGATGCTATACTCTCTATAGTTCAAATGCCTCCAGGTATACCAGTTGGTGCAGTAGGTTTAGATAGAGGTGATAACGCAGCGCTTTTAGCGGTTGAGATTCTATCTCTCTCAAATGATAATCTAAAAGAAAAACTAGTAGAATACCGTGAAAATATGTGTAAGAAGATAGTCGGAGGAAAATAAAGAGATGTTCAAACCAGAGAGATTTATAGAGGAAACAGTTTCTAAACTTAGAAAGGAGATTAAAGGTAAAGCTATTATAGCATTCTCCGGTGGTGTTGACAGTACAGTTGCTGCTGCTCTAACAAATAAAGCAATTGGTGATAGACTAACAGCAGTTCACGTTGACACAGGGTATATGAGGAAGAATGAATCTAGAGAAGTAAAAGATCTTATGGATGAAATGGGTTTAAACTATAGGTTTATAGATGCAAAAGAGGAGTACTATAAAGCCTTAGAGAAGATAGAAGACCCGGAGGAGAAACGTAGGATAATAGGTGAAAAATTTATACGTATCTTTGAGAGAATAGCTGAAGAAGAAAAAGTAGAATACCTAATACAAGGTACTATTGCACCAGATTGGATAGAATCAGGGGATCAATTAAGAGATACCATTAAATCTCATCATAATGTAGGGGGACTACCAGAATATATGAAGTTAAAACTAGTTGAACCACTACGAGATCTCTATAAAGATGAGGTTAGAAAAATAGCTAGAATACTCAAACTTCCTGTTGCAGAACGACAACCTTTTCCAGGTCCAGGTCTTGCAATAAGAGTCATTGGAGCTGCAACAAGAGAGAAGACTGAGATTGTTAGAGAAGCTTGTGCTATTGTAGAAGAAGAGATAGATAGAGCAGTTAAAAACAATGAGATGACATATCCATGGCAGTATTTCGCAGTATTATTACCTATTAGAACAGTTGGAGTCCATGGTGATAAAAGAGCGTATGGTTATACTATTGCAATAAGAGCTGTAGAAAGTATAGATGCAATGACCTGTAACTATAGTCATATACCTCATAATGTTTTGGATAGGATTTCAACTAGAATTACAAATGAACTGGGAGATAGAGTTAACCGTATTGTATATGATATAACAAATAAACCTCCTGGAACAGTTGAATGGGAATAGAATTATGGTTCGAATATATGTGATAGACAATGGTGGACAATGGACGCATAGAGAATGGCGTACCCTTAGAGATCTAGGAGTTGAAACAAGGATTCTACCAAATACTACCCCCTTCAATATAATAGAAAAGGAGAGGGTAGATGGATTGATTTTATCTGGTGGAGCACCTAGAATGGGTTTACAAAGCGAACTTGGTAACTGCGGGGAATACCTTGAAAAATCTTCTTTCCCTATCCTAGGTATATGCGCTGGACATCAATATATCGCTAGATTTTTTGGAGGAGAGGTTAAACCATCTAAAATACCAGAGTTTGGAAAAATAGAATTAGAAATCCTAGAATCAGATGATGAGATATTCAAAGATATACCAAGGAGAATTATAGCATGGGAATCACATAACGATGAAGTTACTAAGATGCCATCGAATTTTATTCATCTAGCTAAAAGTGAAAACTGTCTCATACAGGCGATGAAACATAGAGATAAAGCAATCTATGGACTACAATTTCATCCAGAAGTAGAACATACAGAGTATGGAGAAAAAATCTTTGAAAACTTCATAGAGATATGCAGACAATATTAATCTTTTGAACCCCAATGTTCATATAAAGAATGAGTAAAACCTAGTTGATCCAATATTTTACCGATGATAAAATCTATCAAATCATCTATTGTCTTAGGCTTATGATAGAAGCCTGGAGATGCCGGCATTATAATAGCTCCATTCAAATAAACCTTCTGCATATTCTCAATAGCCGATAAATCTAGAGGAGTTTCTCTAATTACTAAAACCAATTTTCTCCTCTCTTTTAGAATACATAAAGCTGCTCTACTGGTAAGAGTATCAGAATAACCATTAGCTATAGCTGAAAGAGTTTTTAAACTACAAGGTACAACAACCATTGCATCTATATTAAAAGAGCCGCTAGCTGGTGGAGCAAAGAAATCACTGTTATCATAGAAGTAGTCAGCTATCTTTCTGATATCCTCAAGATAGTATGATGTTTCATATTCTAGAATATCCATAGCATTCTTAGATATAATCAAATGTATCTCTACATTCATCTTCCTAAGTTCTTTGAGTAAACGAACGCCATAGATTACTCCAGAAGCTCCTCCTATACTAAGTAGTATTTTATCCATTAAACTCCCTCTATAGCTTCTATAATAGTTTTAAGATAATCTTTTAGATTCTCTTTATTTTTCTCTAAAGCAGTACCTGTAACTATGATATCCGCTCCTGCCTTAGCTTTTCCTCTAGCAGTTTTGGCATCTCTTATACCTCCGCCAACTAGCAAAGGTAAATCTACATTCTCTTTAACAGCAGATATCATCTCATTCGGCACTGGTTTAGGTGCACCAGAACCAGCTTCTAGATAAAAAAATTTCATTCCTAGATATTTTGCAGCAAGAGCGAAGCCAACAGCTGTTTTAATATCATTTCTTTTAACTGGATCGACTTTACCAACTCTACCAACAGTCATACCGGGTTCAACGATAAGGTATCCCATAGGTAGCGGTTGAATACCAGTGTCTCTAACAAAAAAAGCTCCTTTAACATGCTCTCTTATAACATAATCTACATCCCTAGAGTTTAATAGACTCATGAAGAATATACCATCCGCGTATTTGCTTAGATGTTCTGCACTAGATGGAAAAAGTATAACAGGTAAGGTGCTTTGGGCTTTTATAGCCAAAATTGTTTCATCGACTTGTTTACTAGAAGCGATTGTTGAACCACCAACCATAATAGCGCTGCTACCTGCCTCTTCTACAGTTTTTGCTAAAACCCCTGCATCATCAGCACTCTGTTTATCTGGATCTATCAAAGAAAAATGTAATTTTTTCTCCTCTAGTTTTTGAAGGATATAATCAGTAAGATTCATATTTTCTCCTTAGGCAACATTCTACATAGTTTTAAAGTTTTTCAACAACTAGATTATGATAAATTTTTATAATCAAAGATTATTCTAAACATAAGAAAAAGTTGGTGAGGGAAAAGGATGAAGGTATATGGGTTTATAAAAAATCATAAAGGAGTATCTACAGTTATAGCATCCATTCTTACTTTAGCTATAGTTGTAGCATTAGTAGCAGTAGCATACGTCTATATTAACAGCTCTACTTCAAATCTCTCCCCGGAGATCTCAGCGTTTATTACAGTTGATTATAGCAACGGTCAGATCAATATTGTTATGAATTCTGGGGATATGATAAAAAATGCTTTTAAAAATGGTTCATGGTATAATCTAGAAGTTAAAATCAATGGAGCTATTGTAAATACTAGCAATGTCACTTGTTCAACTGGGGATGATTTCTTAGCTGGGAGTAAGATTACTATAACAAAAACTCTTCATAGTGGAGATACGGTATCCGTTATATATAAACCAGCGAATCAGCTACTTAGAGAATACACATATTCCTAAATCTTTGAGTTAAGAATCTTATCGATTAGAGATTCACTACATGCAGCTATTATACTTGTTCTTTCATCTAGATTCAAAGGCATATCTATATCATAACCTCTACGGTTTCTTACTATTCCACCTGCTTCTCTGAGTATTAAAATAGAAGCAGCTATATCAGTTACTCTTAGATATTCTCTACCCATTATATAGAAATCTATTGCACCTATAGCAACCATACTCATCTCCAGAGAAGCTGCTCCAAGAGATCTCACATTATTTTTATCTACAAATTGCAAAGCAAGATCATCTACATTTCTACCTAAATTAAGGCTTGATAAGATACTATTAGAAGGGTGATCCGGGGTAAAAATCTGTTTATTATTAAAATAGGCTCCCCTTTCCTTTTCAGCTATAAATATATCACCAGTTGGAATATTCAATACAATCCCATATTCAACACTATCTAAGGTATCTCTACCGATAGCAAGAGATGTAGCATAGAAGGGTATACCTCTAATAGCATTTCTAGTTCCATCTATTGGATCTAACACCAAAGTATATTCTCCATTCATATCTATATACCCTGACTCCTCGCTGAGTAGATTCACCGGAATCTTAGATTTCCTAATATATCTAATAGCTACATCCTCTGCTATCTTATCTATATATTCTGTTGGTGTTCCATCTGCGCCGATACCAATATTTCTTCCTAGGTTGATATCCTGTGACTGTAAACTTCTAATCTTCCTGGAAATACTCTTCGTTATCCTCAAAGCTAATTCTTTAATCTCTAAATTCATCTTTTCTATCCATCCATATATATTCTACTCCAAATACCATTAGAATACCTATAATTATAAATAAAGCCATGGATATTGAAAAGGGATATATTATTAATTTATCTATAGGTCTTTTTAATCCACCGATCATGATTCCTATTAGAAAGGATAGAGTAACAAACCTATATTTCTTTATAAGGAAGGAGAGCAGATGAGAGAAAGATAGTATACCTATAACCGCTCCTATGAGATAAGCAAATATCGGTGGGAGATAAAAAACCCTCACAGCATTCAACATATAACTATATTGCCCTAATAGCAACATTATAAAAGCACCTGATATACCTGGAAGAATCATAGCGCATATGGAGATAATACCAGACACAAATATTATAGGTAAAGAATGATCTAACTGTATTTTAGATAAACTTAGGAAAAGATAAGAAGATAGAAAACCTAGAAATAAAGATATTAGATAAACTATTCTTTTCTCCTCCAGTCTAATATACAACACTATAGCGGAGGATAATATAAGTCCTAGGAAAAAGGAGTATACATAGATACTATAGTTAGAGAGCAAGAAATGTATAATCTGTGCTAATACTAGAAAAGCTGTTCCTATCCCAAAAATTAGAGGCAATAGAAAATAAAAATCTATTGAATATATAGACTGCTTTACTCTATCAATATACCTCCTATCTGATATAGATAATATAAGATATAGAGGTATCTTTGGATCTATAGATTTGATAGCAAAAACCAATTTATCATAGATACCTGTGATGAGAGCAATAGTTCCACCGGATATACCTGGTATAATATCAGCACTTCCCATAAGTAAACCTTTTAAAAAAAATATTAAAAGATGGCCTTTCTTAGCACTTCTAGACATCCACTTCCTCCTCTCAATTTTAATCCTTAAAATCCTCTTTATTTGATTCTACAAATAAACCAAAACCCTTTTCACCTATAAATTCTCCATCATAGATTACTGGTTCTCCTCTAACAAAGAGATATCTAGGAAAAATTGCATGGAAACCTTCAAAGGGAGTCCAACCACATTTTGAATGCATATCCTCTGATCTAATAATTCTGCTTTCTCTATAGTTTACAACTATAAAATCTGCATCATAACCTATTTTAATACCGCCCTTTGGTGCACCTAATAGCTTTGCTGGATATTCACATATAAGTTGAATAACTCTCCTCAAGGGTATCTTTTCTATCTTAGAGAGATAGAGGAATAAAGGATACATTGTTTCAACACCTGGAATACCAGAAGGTGCTTCATTAAACTCTGTCTCTTTTTCATCCAATAGATGAGGAGCGTGATCAGATTCAAGGTTATAGGCATATCCATTGTGTAATGCATTGAATAGTTTCTCTCTATCACTATACATTCTAATAGGAGGGTTTACTTTAAACCAAGTTTCAGGTTTAGATGTTTTCTCTATACTATCAATATCTAATAGCGCATGATGAGGTGTTATACCATAGCTTATATTCTCAGGTTGATTCTTTAAAAAATCTATAGTTTCAGATGAAGAGATATGACAGAAATGAATAGAATTCCTTATAGAATTAGATAAAACTCTTTTAATAGCCTCTATCTCACAAATAGATGGCCTCGCAGATAGATGATCTCTAAGATTATATTCTATCCTCTTATATTTTTGGAGACATAATTCATCTTCTGCATGAAATAAGATAGGTTTCCCTGTTTCCTCTATTTTCTCCATAGCTTGTTGTAGATAAATAGAGGGTAAACTAAGAGAAGAAGTTGTTTCTCCAAGATATATTTTAAAGCCACTGCAGATTTTACCTAACTCATCAATTATATCGATGTTGCCTGCATTTACACCTGCATAGATTCCAAAATCAATGAAAGAATGTTTTGAAGCTAATTCTTTCTTCTCTAAGAAACCCTCTATATTGGTTGTATTCGGCTTAGTGTTTGGCATATCAAAAAAACAGGAGATACCTCCATATGCGGCTGCCTTGGAACCTGTTATAAAATCTTCTTTATATGTAAAACCAGGTTCCCGGAAATGCACATGGATATCTACACCAGAGGGTATTATGATGCTATGAGGAAATCTTTCTCTTCGATCGCCATCTAAAATTTTTTTGATAGATGTAATCTTCCCATCAGTTATACCTATACAAGCTTCTTGAAAACCTTGCTTTGTATATATATTTCCTTCCACTACTATTTCATCCATGTAAAGGTTTCTCCTCAATTCTACCTCTAGGTTCTATCTCTGTAAATATCTGCCCCGAGAAGGTGTAGAGTTTTGCATCTCTATCAAGCCATGCATCTGGTGGTAACCATGCTTTCATACATGTATTCGCTAGAAATTCTTCTACATCCCAATTCTCTTCAACTGGCACTTGAGGTAATAGTAAACCAGAGTAGCTACCTTTTCTAATGATAAGCCCATCACGACCTATTTTAATCTTAGATAGATATTCTTTAGGATCAACTACGTCTAACAATTTCGGAGGAGTTAAAATAGTTACCTCAACAATAATGTCATCTAATTCTTTCTCGGATAGAGGTGGAAATCTTGGATCTCTAGTTGCAGAAGTAGCTGCTTCAACTAAAGCATCTTGTAGAGGCATAATAGGTTCAGGTATACCTATGCATCCTCTAAGCATATGAGAGGGATATGTATGTATAGTTACAAAAACACCTTGTTTCTCTCTAAATATAGATCCTAGGTCCTCTTTTGGAATAGGATCTTGTTTAACGTATGCCTCAATAACTTTACGTGCAAATTTAACTGCCTTCTCACCCTCTTCGAGATTCATAGATACAGAGATACTGTTGGAAATAAATAAAATTTGGGGAGAGAGTGTTACGTTAGTTATTCTTCTCTTGCCAACAGTATATCAAAGGTTTTTACACCCTCCCCAACATTGACAATTAGATGTCCACTATAAGTATAGGTAACAATTTGACCACTTACATTTACAGGTTGGCTAACAGAAACATTATATGTACCAGGTCTAAGTAATACACTATAGTAACCTGTTTCATCTGATCTAGCAGAGGAAAATCTAGCGGTATTATTTGCGATAGAGCGATCAGGTGCAAATGCAATAGATACATTATATATTGGTATCATATCTTCTTGATCAATAGTTTGACCACTCACATTTACAGGTATATAATCAATTGATACGTTTACTAATTTGGTCTTATTAGATTCAATAGTTACATTTTCTACACCAAAGTATCCAGGTAGTTTTGTAACATTAATCTGATAATCGCCTGGGGTGAGAGATCTAAAGGAATATCTACCTGTAGCATTTGTCACTAGAGAATCAACAAATTTATCAGTTGGAGTAGTTGTATATATAAGATTAACAGTTGCACCTTCTACTTCTTCACCAGCATCATATTCTCCATTATCATTCTTATCAAAGTATATTATACCAGATACATTACCTGGCTTTGGAAGTACTACATCATGGGTTGTGTTGCCCTCCGGCACCTTTATAAGTGTGTTCTCAATTTGGAAGCCATCAGGAGTTAAAACAGCTATCTGATATATACCTGGTAGTAAACCGGAGATGGTATAAGAACCATTTATATCCGTTCTAACATCTCGTATCATATTATAATCATATGTCTCTACTTGTCCTGTTTGGTTATCAAATGAGTTTATACCTCTAACTGCAACCTGTGCATTTGCAAGAGGTTGATCAACAGATGCATTATAACCACTCTCATTTCCCTTCTCATCATATACATAGCCTTTTATTGTCCCAGGTTTAATTTCAATTGTAATGAAACGAGTATTGTTATCAGTATTGCGCATAGCTTCATCTTCTGTTATAGGTGCTAGAGACGTATCATTTTTGCTATTAAACGTTACATTAGTTACAGCAAAAGCATTGACACCGAGTTCAGGATAACGACGGACTTGTATACTTATATTACCAGCAGGCGCTATAACATGGAATGAACCATTTACAGCTAAATCTCTATCATGATCAATTGGAATCTCTCCACCATAGAGAGATACATTCTTTCGAACTACAACTTGTAGATTCTGAGGTTTACCATCAAATAAAATAGTTCCATTGATATAGGCACCTTCATAGTATTTAGCGATAACTACAGCGGTTTTACCAGGGTTACCTTGGTAATATATATATTTTGGATATGGAGAAACATACTCTGCATAGAAATGGCGCATATTAAGACAGGGAATCTGATAATCTGGTTCAGTTTTTACTTTACCTCCACCAACGCCAGAGGATTTCTCAGTTGCAGGACCAATGTATGTTTTATAGAACATCGTATTGAAATATGCATCTTTATAGACTGTTTTTGTCTGTACAACTGGATCGGATCTACTCTCAGCAACTGTCCTATCCTTCCATTCATCATATGTTAATTCTCTGCCACTCTGGGTAACAAATTTAATTTGAATAAAATCATCTTCAGGTACATCACCTTCTCTCATGGCAAGTAGAACTAAACTTTTATCTGCCAAGAAAGAGAAGATATTGAATATCTGTTTATCATATCCTTCAACACCATAGTATCTAATACTTTTACCCGTTACCTTTTGTAGGTCATGATATAGCCAGGTTATATCCTCATCGTCTAATTTATTAGTTAGAAGAGCAGAGGCATCATGATAGACAGCATTCATAGGCCATTGTTCTCCAACTGGATGATCTTTAGCGATCTTATGATCATATGCAAGGGCGATAGGACGCCCATATGAGGGGGATTCCTCTGGATTCTCAACCCATTGAATAATCTTACTGCTATCGTTTTTCCCGAGGTGATCCTCTAAAACATTTTTAACAGACTCTGTGAGTTTACCATCATTATGGAAAACATCTCCTTCAAGTAATCTAATTATCCATATGGAAACAGCTTCTTTCTCACTCGTAGCTGTATGAAAGTTTGCAGCAGGTGGTATACCATCTTGAAAGTTATCAGCAACCGTAGGATGCCCACCTACAGCAACCTCATAAAATCCATAATCCCACCAGGAGATAAAGGCAGGTCTCTCAGCAGGATCTTCTATATCAGTATCCTGTGAAGCAAGCCATGTGTAGGCATCTACCCAATAACCCTCTTTACCGAGACCAGTAAAGAAAGCACCATTAGGTAGATCACCAAAGACCTTTTTCTTCTCTGTGAAAGGCACAGCAGCATCTAATGAAAGATAAGCATTTGGCAAGATAATAATCAAAGCTATGAGAAGTATTCCAAATATATGCATGAATTTAACCCCTCTCTTTAGACCATGTAAACCACCGCCAACGTTGCGTATAACTTTAACCATTTCAGGATAATTGATCTTATCAACTACATACCATGTGAAGTAGCTGCTAAATAATGCAACTAATGGGACTAAATCATTTAGGAAACGACCTGCACTAGCAGATAACCACATTTCTATAAAGAAAACAACTATCAGCAGGAGATGATCCCTACGTTGATTATATCTTATAAATCTATAAGCTATCAACAGGAAACCAGCCCAAGCAATCCAATATAATGCTGGACCAAAGGACATCACCGTTCTACTTATACCATATACATTAGCCTCTGCGATAGTTTGAGATACTTTCTTACCATAAACTCCACCGCCATATATAATAGTCCATATATCCTTAAGGTGAGCAAGAGGAGGGAATATATCTGAGAGAACTGGTATAAAGTAAAGGAATATTAGTCCTGCTACAATAACAAGTAGGATAATAGGTACAGATAAAGTCCAAGGAATTCTCTTTCTATTTAGAATATAACATATAATTCCTAAGATAATTACTCCGGTAATTGTTAACAGAGGGGTATTAAAAACTATGCCATGTTTGGCAGATATCACTGGGAGAGAAATAATATAACCTGTAAATAAAACAAGGAATGAAGAAGTTGCAACCTTTAAATCAATTTTACTTCGATAGATGTCAACAAATATCTGAATTATCGTGTAAGCAAATATAACTACGTATAAAAATTTAGCTTCAACCCAAACCATAGATAAACCTGCAAGGGGCATGCCCCCTAAAAGGGCATATAATCTGGATTTTGTTTTATCAGATTCCTTTAAACTTTTTATAAGAAAAGCATAAGTTAAGAAGAAAAGGAGGAGGTTGAGAGAATCATGATCAAATAAAGTATATGCAGAACCATGACCGGAGCCTAGATGAATTGGAATTAAAGGTATAAATAGAGCAGCTAGGAGGCCTTCTTTTCTACCGAAAACAGTCCTTCCAATAACATATATTGGGAAAACTATAAGCGCTCCAAATAAAGCAGGTATAAACTGCATAGAATAACCTATTGCATCAACCTCGCTCATAAAAGGAGTAAGGAACCTAGCAAAAGCTATAGCAAGCATATTCATAAGTGGAGCTCTACCGCCACTCCTTCCAAGAGGATAATTCAGTAGGGGATCATTATACGAATAATAGGGGTAATGTCCAGGGTTTTCACCATATAATGTTTCCTTAATTAATCTCATATTATAATATGGATCTGGACCGGATAGATAATATTTGGAAAAACCTTCACCAGTAGGATTAAATGGTTCTCCACTTGTTACATTGAAATACGAGTTTAGAAATAAAACTAATAGGAAAATTGCAACTAGAGATAGAGCAATCCACCAGTTTTTAGGTAAAAAGCTTTTTAATGATTTAGCCTCTGTTGTTTTAGCAGATTCAGTTGATTTGGTTTTTTTCACTGCTCTTTTCCGCATTATTCTCACCTTATCTTGATTCACACTTGTAAAAAGATGGTCTTATAAATACCTTACTTACCTTTTAGCATCTCTGCTAACAGTGGAGCAACCTTAACTTTGCTAAAAGGATTAGGTATTGTGTCTGTTGTAACTATCTCATCACATCCAGCGTTTCTTATTTTTTCAATGGCATTACCTGCAAAAACACCATGGATGCAGGCTGCAATAGCTTTCTCTGCCCCCTGTCTTTTAAGTTCCTCTATAGAGGAAGCTATGGTTCCACCTGTAGAAATGATATCATCTACTATAGCTATATTTTTCCCATTTACATCGAGTTTCTTAGGAGTAACTTCTATAGTTATCCCATCTATACGAGTCTTCTCTAGATAGTCTACTTCACATTTTAGGATATCTGCAGCTACTTCTGCTCGTTTCAATGCACCTTTATCTGGTGCAAGAACCATATCTATGTTTTTATCTTTGAGATAATCAGCTATCAATGGAATCGCTGAAGATACCTTACAAGGTATACCAAAGAAATCAGAAATATATTCTTTATGAGGATCGATTGTAACAACGTCATCTGCGTCTATACTAATTATCCTAGCAATAGCCTTAGCGCTTATTGGTTCACCTTCATTGAATTTTCTATCCTGTCTTGCATATCCCATATATGGGATAACAGCCGTTATATTATCTGCATTAGCCTCTCTAGCAGCATTTAGAATTAGAAGCAATTCGATAATACTTTCATCTGGATATGCTGTTTGTATAACTACTATTCTATGCCCCTTTATTTCCTCTGGAATTCGTAAGTATAACTCTCCATCTGGAAATCTCTTACTCACTAAATCTATCAAGGGCATTTTGAGGAGTTTTGATAAATCCTCTGCAATTGATTTTGATCTACTCCCGCCGATTATCATCATGGTTTCATTCACAATAATAAAAATTTAGTTTTAAATTGTTTTCATATCATCGAATACAAAATTTTTATAAACACAGTTGGCTATAGTTCTTCTATTCTGGATGTGGATGTGATGTATATAAAATGGTGGCTAATAATAGCAAGCATAATTTGTTTTACAATTCTTCTTACAATCCCCTCTTTTGGAGAGGAAACAAGCAGTATCTCTGCAGATATAAATATAGATGTTTCAACAGGAACAAATTTTACAACATATATAGATATGAAAGTGGAAAAGATATATCTATCTGCAAGTGAATTAACCTATACAGCTGAGGAGATAGCAGATCTTGCAAATAATAATCCAGAGATACTCGGTGCTATAAAATATGCTCTCAAGGATTTTATTTTAAATCAGCTTAGAGAGAGTTTTAAAGAAGCGAAGATAACGCCTCTAAAAGAACTACCTACATATGAAGACAATCTTTTCCATGATGAATATAAAATAGATTTAACGCCTAAATTTTTTAGTCTAAATGATTCCATCGATATATATAATCTTATAAACGGTTTACTTAACATTGGAGGGATAGTAAATTATTCTTTTCCATTACATGCAGAGGAGGGTTGGAAAAACATCTATAAATTCATATTACCTACTCATCTAACATTTAAAAGAACAACGGGACTAGTTAAAAACAATGAGATAACATGGATCGTAGATAATAAAGATGGATTGATAAATCTTAGAAAGGCAGAACTATCACTTATGTCTAAAAAATCAAATGAATTGAATAAAAATGAAGATGTTTTGATGGTAAATTTTATTTTAAATGCAACAAAACCAGAGAAGATTGGGTTAACCTCAGAGATGCTAATAAAAAACCTTGGGTTAAAAAACTATAGGATATCACCCGATTTCATATACAATATCTCTGGATTACCCGCAGATGGTATAAGATTGTGTGCAAAAAATGGTCTTTTACATTGGGATACAATCTATGAGAGAACATTATCATCTCAGATATATAGAATTAAAAAAGTCTTGGAAAATTCTTCTCTAAATCAATCGATAGAGTTGAACTTCTCATGGGATCCATCCACTACAACAGATTGTAAAAATCCATATAATGTCTCTCATATGGATGAAACACCACCTGTTAAAGGTATTTTAAGAGATGAAGAAATCAATCTAACTATACATAGATTACCCGCAAGAGCAGTATTTGGATTGGTTAATGCTGGAGCGAAAGTAAACCTAAATAATATGGATATAAATTTTGGGGATCATCTAGGAGATATAAAATTACCTTACAATTGTACATTCATTCTACCAGATCATATTTTCATCAATGGAGAGAATCCATATAGATGGAATGAAAATCACTCCCTTAATGGAGAGATGTACTCAGATATAGCCCCTATATATAGTGAAGAAAAAATAGATACTCATATAGATTTCTCAATAGAAGATATGGATCTCAATCTACTGAGTTTCTTCTCAGGTAGAACAGAGATTTCAACTGGATTGTATCTTGAAGAGAAAGAAAATCGAAGTGTATCGAAGATTCCATATACATTTCATATACCAAGCGAGATAAATATATCTCTTCTAAATTCTGATGCTTTTAGAATATGCATAGAAGAAGGAGTATTTAAGGAAAATGAGGTTAAAACATTTTTAAATGATGAAGCAAGTTTATTTAAAATTCTGATAGAAGAGATACTACCTGGTGCAGATATAAACGTTAAATCAAATGTAGATAAATTTCAGGAATCGTTGAAATGGGATGAAGATATCTCTATTATGGATGGAAATAAGCCCATAAG
Organism: Thermoplasmata archaeon; assembly: GCA_003649845.1. GTDB lineage: Archaea > Thermoplasmatota > E2 > DHVEG-1 > DHVEG-1 > B44-G15. The sequence goes on from QMTB01000001.1 coordinate 15,794, forward strand.
TATTATTTCAACCTCTCATGTAACATATCCCCTCTCGTTTAACTTCTCAATTATACCTCCTTCTTTTAAAGTTTTACCATGGAATCTAACCCTAAGAGGCATCAGAGATCAAAACGTTACATATAGATTGATATTCCCAGATGGAATATATGTAATGGCTAATGATTCTCTAGGCAAAACATCTACAAAGAAAATTGGAAATCATTATCTAATTGAGATTAATTTCAACAAAGAAGAAGCAAACTCCACAGATTACATCTCTATCAAAATGCAACCTTCCTTATTATTTATAATAGGCTTATTTTCACCTTGTCTATTAAGTATAATAGTAGCCTCTATATTGTTTATACTAATATACATTCTAAGGAGGAAGAGGAGAAGAATATATCCCTCTCAAGAACAACAAAGATACGAAGAGCAGGAGTATTATATACCTCCACCTCCTCAGAATCTAAATAGATAGGGTAGGAAAGATGCTGCTTTAAGAGGATGATTTCTAATCATATATCTAACTAGTTTAGAGGGATAATCAATATCACCGTATTTAGATATAGTTTCTAGAATAATCGGTTGATCGATTTTACGAAGTATAGCATCTATTTTATCGTCAGTAAGTTTCAAAAAAACATTCCTTAATTTCATGTCAAAGAGTAGCTCGCGACCTATATCTTTCATCCAAGAAAGATGATAATTCTGCAAAGCCTTCTCTATAAGCACAGGGGTCTTTAAATCAACTGCTCTACTAATAGCATCTATACAATATTTCGCTGCTGATAAACCTGGATAGAGTCCTCCACCAGATGTTGGTTTAACTTGTGCTGCAGCATCTCCAACTAGAAGGATATTTGATTTAACAGTTTTTTTAAGAGGGCCTAGAGGAATTATACCTCCGGTATAATTAATAATAGTGGATCTCTCAGTACCTCTCTGAACTTCTGGATGATTTAAAAGTTTATCAAGATAATGTTTTGGAGGAAGTTTATCTCTATTTACACATAAACCAATACGTGCCTCTGTTCCCCTAGGAGTTATGGGTATAATCCATGCAAAAAATCCAGGTGCAATATTTAATCCAAGGAATATTTCAACATAATTTGGATTGAATGATGTATCCAAAAGATTTACACCTATACATTTGAGATATTCCATAGGTTGAGGGAAATTAAAAACGCGTCTTACAATAGAAGCTGCACCATCTGCTCCAATTAAAAATCTGCTAGATAATTCTTCCTTAGATGTTTTAATTTTAATCTCATCATTGTAGGATCTCATCTCCTCTACTTTATTGTTTAGAAAAACATCTGCACCTTTCTCAATTGCATAATTCATCATAGCTTTGTCAAAAGCTATACGATCTATAGCTAAAGCATGGATTCTATCTCCTCCAATAGAAAGTTTGTAACCAAGAGGGGAATGGATAACAGCTCCTTTAATTCTATTTAAAACTAGATTTTCAGATGGAAAAGGTGTTAGTGAGAGAACACGAGATGTAACAAGACCTGCGCAGTGTAAAGGTAAACCAACGTTCTCATGTTCTTCAAAAACAACTGTGTTTACACCTCTCTCAGCTAATCCTCCAGCTACGAGAAGACCTATAGGACCTCCACCTACTATACCTACTGTATATCTCATGAGAATATAGATAACAGCAAAGGTTTATAATAGAATTGAGGATTCACTTCTAGTGGGAGAGATAAAGAGTGGTTTTAGTTAATATTGCATCTAAGAAAAAAAAGGAGGAAGGCACATCTAAAGAAGAAGATTTAATATGTCGTTTTGTCGTAGATGGAGCAGGTAGAGAAATAGGGGAAAGCATAACCCTTAAAGAGGATATACTAATAGTTAAAAAAGGAAAAAAATTCCTTGGCATACCGGTTAAACATATTGAGGATAAAGGAAGTACTCTTTTAGTAAAGGGATTAATAGACTTAGAAAAAGCAGAGGAACTAGGTGAGAGATGGCTTAAGAAAGAGGGATTCGATGGATTTTGAATACAAGATGGTTATAGTTGCAAGGGAAGATCTAAAGCTTTCACCAGGAAAACTAGCGGTACAGGTAGCCCATGCAGCGGTTGTCTGTACATTGGAAACAAAGAAAACTAACAGAAAATGGTTTAGGAGATGGATGGAAGAAGGCGCAAAAAAAGTAGTGGTTAAAGTAGATTCTCTTGAAGATTTCTTCACTCTAAAAAAGAAAGCAGAGGAATTAAAGATTACTTACTGTATAGTATCTGATGCTGGTTTAACAGAGATCCCACCGGATACAAAAACAGTTATGGGCTTCGGACCAGCACCTGCTTCAATAATAGATCAAATAACTGGAAATTTACCCCTTCTATAAAGAAAAATAGAGAGATTAGAAAGGTTATTGATGTCTCCTTCTTTTCAATAGAATAAATGAGGCTCCAACTGCAGCTATAAACACTAGTGCTTCGAAACCAGGTGTTCTCGGAGGAGTTACACCTCCGTTACCATTTTCTCCGCCGGTACCTTCATTACCGCCACCTGCACCTTCATCGCCACTAGTATTATCATTATTGGTAGAAGAACCTCCGCCGGCGTTTTGTTCTCCCCACCAAGGGGAATGTTCATTTGGTATCCAATCACCCCACCATTCACTAAAAGTATCACCAGGAGATATATATTCTGCAGCATAACCCCAGAGATCTATATTGCTATAATCTGTTCCAACTACGGTGAATGTACAAGAAATAGTGTCACCTGTAGCCTGTATATCCGAGGTTTGATTAAACTGTCCACTATACCCATTTCCACTCATAGCAAAACCATATCCTGAGCCGTTACTCCAATACATCCAGTAGTTTGCATCTGAGGTATTGAGATAAGCCCAATATCCAACTAACTCAGAGTTTTGTATTGTACCAGATACTTTAAGATTAATCGTTAATTTATCTCCATTTAATGTATAAGATAGCTCAGTTATATCAATCTCAGGTTTATTACCTATGTTATACTCCCAACCCCAGGAGGTTGCAGTAACCCTCCAATGTGCTACATCACCAGTTGGATCTGATATTGCTTCAGCTGATGCGAAACCGCCTAAGAATATAAACGCTGATAGAGCAGCTATAAGAATCTTATTTCTTTTTTTCATATTTGCACCTATTTATTTCCTTATGCGACTCCTTTAAATGCTAAGTACTTATTAAATATATCGGAGAGAGATCAAATGGAAAAACTATGGGAAACCAAAATATTTTTATCATTAACTTTGTTTTATGCATATCTATCCGGTGGAGGATGATGAGGATGAACGAGGTATTGAAAATGATCGGTAATAATGCTGGGAAGATATGGAGGGTTCTAGACAGAGATGGACCCCAAGTTAGATCTAAGATTTTAGAGAAAACAAATCTCACAGAAGATGAGTTTTATGGTGCAATAGGTTGGCTTGCAAGAGAGAATAAAATTCGAAAGGAGAAGAGAACATATACGTTAGGTGAAACTAATTTAACGGAGAAAATAGGGACAGATGCAGGCAAGATATGGAGGATACTTGGAACTAGAACGGATATGGATGTATCTTCTATAGCTAGATTATCTAATATTAAAAAACAGGATTGTTATTCTGCATTAGGATGGCTTGCAAGAGAGGGAAAGATTACAGCTAAGATAATGGTTAGAAAAAAATAGTTTCAATGGGATGGAAAAATTAGTATAATAAAATCTTCTTCCTTCTTGATATAATGAAAGTGGAGATTAGATTACTTGGTATTGACGACGCTCCCTTTTCCTTTAGAGAGGATAAAACTCTTGTTGTTGGCGTAATAATGCGTGGAGGGGCGTACATAGAAGGGGTTTTAAGGAGAGATATATCGATAGATGGTTTAGATTCAACAGAGGCATGTATAGATATGGTATTAACTACTAGACATAGAAAACAGTTGAGAGCTATGTTATTGGATGGAGTATCTCTAGGGGGGTTTAATATAGTAGATATTGAAAAGGTTTTCAATGAAACAGAGGTGCCTGTTATTACAGTCACTAGAGATAAACCTGATTTTGATAAAATAAAATCTGCATTGAAAAAACATTTTTCTGACTGGGAGAAACGTTTTGATATGATATCTAAAGGTTCATTGCATGTTATTAAAACATCCTATAATCCCATATATGTTAAATGCGCTGGTATCTTAATTAGTGAGGCAAAAGAGATAATAAAGATTTCAACTATACGAGGGGTTATACCTGAACCTATTAGAGTGGCGCATCTCATTGCCTCTGGTATAAAGAGAGGTGAATCATATGGTAAAGCATAAAGCAAAGGTTGATGAGAGAGAATGTTTATCATGCGGTGGATGTATATCTGTATGTCCTGTAGATGCGGTTTTTATGAAAAATCTGAGAGCTTTTGTTGATCAAAGTTTATGCATTGGATGTAGTATATGTGTGAATACCTGTCCAATTGGAGCAATTAGTTTGGAGGAATAATAATGAGGTATGATGTAATAGTTGTTGGTGCTGGTCCAGCTGGGAGTGTCACTGCTAGATTTGCCGCTAAGAGAGGAGCTAAGGTGCTTCTATTGGAACGTAGAGCAGAGATTGGTATACCTGTATTATGCGGAGAGGGGGTAAGTCAAAGGATTGATAAATGGAATATATTGGAGAGTAAAAATTGGATTGCAAACAAATTGGATGGTGCAAAGATTTTTTCTCCTGATGGTACGAAGGTTACTTTATCTAAGGAAATGGCGGGTAATGAAACAGGGTATGTAATCTATAGAGATGTTTTTGATAAAGAACTCGCTCATCTTGCAGGTAAAGCCGGAGCGGAGGTTATGTTAAGATCAGAAGTCATAGGGTTAGTTAAAGAAGGGGATAAAATCAAAGGTGTTAAGGTAAGGAGGATGAAAGAGGATTTTGAGATTGAAGCAGATATAGTAGTGGGAGCAGATGGAGTAGAATCAAAGATTGGTAGATGGGCAGGGATTGATACTACTGTTAAACCAAATGATTTAGAAACATGTGTTCAATATACCTTCTCTAATGTAGACTATCCAACAGATTATGGAGAGTTTTATCTAGGTAAAAAGATTGCACCTGGAGGTTATATCTGGGTTTTTCCAAAGGGTGACGGTGTATTCAATGTGGGGATAGGGATTCTTGCAAATTTTAGCAAACCAGGTCTAGCATTGAAGTTACTTAATGCGTTTATTGAAAAAAAACTACCAGATTTTAAAAAAGGCATTCCTTTGCGTTTACTTGCAGGTGCAGTACCAGTTGCAAAACCAGTGGAAACAGTGAGGGACAACCTTCTATTGGTTGGAGATGCTGCTAGGCATGCTGATCCCATAACAGGAGGGGGGATAACAACTTCATTGGAAGGCGGGAGGATAGCGGGAGAGGTTATTGGAGATGCTGTAGAGAAACAACGTTTCGATAGAGAGAGACTTGCAGAATATGAGAAGAGATGGAAAGAAGCTTTCGGGCAGAAACTACTTAGAAATTATATGGTTAAAGAGATAATGTTAGATTTCGATGATAAAACCCTTAATATGTTAGCGGATTCCTTGAAAGATTATAGTTTTGAAGAATTCAGCACTTTGAGTTTATTAAAAGCATTGGTGTTGAAACATCCAACGTTACTTATGAAACTTAAACCTCTAATTAAGCTATCAGAGAAGAAGATGGAGAAGAAGATATGAAATGGGGTATTGTATGTAGTTCAAATGTTAAGAAATCTTTTTCTGTTGCAAGAGAGGTTTATCAATTTTTGTTAAAACATGGAGATGTTTTCCCGGAGAAAAGTTTTGCAGAGAAGATGAATTTATCAGGATATGCATTATTGGATATAAATAAAAAAAGTGATATTGTAGTTACAGTAGGTGGGGATGGGACGATCCTTAGAACGTTAAGGGAAGTTGAGAAACCTATTTTCGCTATTAATTCTGGTGGGATGGGTTTTTTAGCAGAGGTAGAAGCAAAGTATGCTATCGAGGGATTAGAGAGGGTTATAGAAGGTAAATATAATGTTGAAGAGAGAGCTAAACTAAAGGTTATACTTGATAATAGGCGTTTACCTGATGCTGCTAATGAGGTCACCCTTCAAACGGGCAGGATAGCTAAGATAATGTATATGCAGTTATTTGTAGAAGATGAGTTATTTGAAAATCTAGGTGCAGATGGAGTAATTATAGCGACACCAACAGGTTCAACAAGTTATTCTCTCAGTGTAGGAGGTCCTATTATGGATCCAAGTGTGAACGCTATGATAGTTGCACCCCTTGCTCCTTTTCGTCTATCAGCTAGGCCATGGGTTATACCTTTAAATAAAAAAGTTAAAGCAAAGGTTTTACCTAAGAGTAAGGAAACAAAATTGGTGATAGATGGAAACTATACAGAGGATGTATCCCCTAAAAATACTATGATAGTAACTGGTTCAGAGAAGAAAGCAAGGTTTATAAGATTCGGAGAAACATTTTATCAGATGGTTAGATTGAAACTAGTGAGATAGAAATGTTATGGAAAAAAGAGAAACCTAAGATTACATGGAAGATTACACGTGGTTGTCTATCCTTAATTTTTGAGAGTGCAAAAGCAACATATCCAAAAGAATTTGCAGCATTATTAAGAGTATACCCTGAGGCAAAGGATACTATATCAGAGCTCGTATTATTACCGGGTACGATATCTGGTGATGCTCACGCTATTTTTAGAATGCATATGCGTCCAATTGATTTTAGTATAGTAGGTACCATCCATAGTCATCCATCTACCTCTTGGTTTCCCTCTAGAGCAGATCTACAGTTATTTAGGAAATATGGACGTATACATATTATAGTAGCATATCCCTTTAATGAGAATACCTGGGGAGCGTATGATTATAATGGTTCATCTGTAGAGGTAAAGGTTATTTAACCATCTCTACTTTTAGAAAAATTGTGGAATAGGGATGACAGGGAGTTGGATTGATATAATCATATTTGCTCCACTTGCTCCAATTAGTGGAGTTATACTTTTCTGGTTTCTACAATTAGTATTTATCGAGAGTGAGAAATATTTTCTATCTAAAATCAAAGATAGACATATTGCCTTATGTAGATTCACAAACTTTCTAGGAGTATTCTTTCAAACGATATGTCATGCTTTAGGATACACTGTGACAGGTAGCGGCATATCAGAGTTTTATCTAAGCGTACATTATGGTAAAGTTGCTCCAAAACGTAAGAGGGAAGGTTTCTTCGAGTGGTTTTCCAATGGATTCCTATTTATAGGACCGTTTTTTATACCATCCCTCCTCTTGCTTTTAACACTATTTTTTCTAATACCATCTGGATTTCATTTTACTATACAACATGAATATACATTCTCTGAGAGTTTAATCAACTTCGGTGCCAATCTATATATGTTTTCAAGGAGTTTCATAGGTTTCCTTGTAACAATAGATCTATTTCACCCTGCGCATATAGGTTTCTGCATCCTATTTTTATTAATCGGACTTGGGATACGACCGAGTTATATAAAACAGGAGAAAAAAAGAGAGAAAATAGATATGCTGTATGACTTGAGAAATATAAAGAATTACCTACTAAATAAGCCTCTATATGGATTAATTTTCTTTATAACCTCATACATCTTCTTCTATATCTCCTTTCTATTGCATTCAAATTGGTATCTCTCTTTCTTCTCGATATTAGGTTGGCTATCGATTATAGCGATAATCTCTATACTAGTAGCTCATCTACTTATATTTATGATAAGAATAACGGATAGAATACCATCTATATGGAGGTACATGCCATATATAATAATGATAGTTTCTTACATTGGTATGCGTGTATTCTTTTTATTTATACCTCTGGAGCATTCAAAGAGTTTATCCTTACTAGGTATGTTTATATTAACCATTATAAGTACATGGTTTATTCTTAAAAGAGAAACCAATAAGTTTAAAACCATTATAGATATGGAAAGTCTAAGGGATTTAGATGGATCAAGATGAATTATTAGAGAATGAGAGAGTAGAAAGGATTCTATCGCCCCATCCTTTATCCTTTATGAAACTACAATCTCTATGTATATTTCTATTGATATGGGGTATACTGATAGGATGGTTTGCCAATTTCTCAGAGTGGTGTAACAGTTGGTTTAACGGTTTTATTCAGATTATACTTGTATGGAGCATAGTTTTACTTATATGGGGTATAATAGCATCTCTAGTTACCATTAGATGGCGTATCTTTTTCTTATATCTTGGAGTTGTATTGGTTGGCATTCTATTGATAATATGGCAGAATTGGCAGAGTATAACAGGGATTGTAATACCATATTACACTATATTTGTCTCGATTATCGGATTCTTACTAGTAGAGTTATATCGTAGATCACATAAGTATATCATATCGAATCATAGAATTATCTTCAAAGGTGGAGTACTAACGAAGGAGGAGAGGACATTGAGGTATGATAAGATTTCAGATATAAACTATAAACAAGGTATATTAGGGCAAATCTTTGGATTTGGAACAGTTATCCCTATAAGTCAATCTGGTTTTGGTTTAGGTAGTGATAGTACTTTTGCTGCAGGAGGAGTCGCAGTAGGTAAAACCAGGGCAAAGTTTTTTGGATTAGCAGGAGGTGAGAAGGAAGTACAAACGCCTCGAGCTAGGAGTTACTATGAATTACATGGAGTATACCCTTTCAAGGAGATAAAAAAGCTTGTAGAATCATTAGTACAAGGTAGCGTTATAACACAGTATCAACAGGAACAAGTTGAGTTTCAAAGGGAACAGGTGGATATACAGCGGGAGATGCGTGATCTATTGAAAAAACAACTGGAGTTACCAGGGGATTTATCTATCAACAATGTTGAAGAAGAATCGTCAGAGGAAGAGGAGGAATAGATATATTTAAATTCTATATTTTTATTTCCAGGAGAAGCTATGGTACCAAGAAAGGTTTTCTTCACTAAAGGGGTAGGTAAACATAAACATGAATTGCAATCCTTTGAACTTGCGCTTAGAAGCGCGGGTATAGAAAAATGTAACCTAGTTAATGTATCTAGTATTATACCTCCAAATTGTAAGATTATTCCAAAAAATATTGGTGTATCACAATTAAAACCAGGTGAGATAACATACTGTGTGATGTCTAGAAATAAAACTAATGAACCTAATCGTCTAGTTGGAGCAGCTATAGGAGTTGCAATTCCAAAGGAAAAGAATTCCTATGGGTATATATCAGAACATCATAGTTTCGGAGAGGTGAGTAAGAAACTCGGTGATCATGTAGAGGATCTAGCAGCTACAATGCTCGCTATGACCCTTGGATTAGATTTTGATCCAGATAAAGCATGGGATGAACGTAAACAAGAATATAAGATGAGCGGTAGATTCGTTAGAACTCAGAGTATCGTTCAAACAGCTAGGGGAGATAAAAATGGACTATGGACAACAGTTATAGCTGCCGCAGTTTTTCTACCATAAACTAATATTTTTTTGAAGATTAGAAGAGTTTTAATAGGAGATAGTGTTGTATCCATGATATTTACTATAATTTGAGGTGAAAAGCTCAATGGAAGAAGTATTTGTTAAATGGTTTGAGGAACTAGGAATCCAAGATGTCCCTCTGGTAGGAGGTAAAAATGCTTCTTTAGGCGAGATGATAAGAAACCTTAGTTCAAAAGGTGTAAATATCCCATCTGGTTTCGCTATAACTGCATATGCATATAAATATACAATAGAGAAGGCAGGTATTGACCAGAGGATTAGAGAGATTCTATCAGATCTTGATACTCATGATGTCAATAATCTAGCTGAGAGGGGACGTAAAATCAGAGAGCTCATTAGAAATACTCCTATTCCGCAGGAACTAGAAGAGGAGATAAGAAGATATTATAGAGAGATGGAGAATAGATATGGTAAAAACGTTGATGTAGCTGTTAGAAGTAGTGCAACCGCTGAGGATCTACCTGATGCTAGTTTTGCAGGGCAACAGGAAACCTATCTAAATGTTCGAGGAGAAGAAGAACTTTTAGCTAAAGTCAGAGAATGTTTTGCATCTCTATTTACAGATAGAGCGATATCATATAGAGTGGATAAAGGTTTTGATCATTTCAGTGTGTATCTCTCTGTTGGAGTGCAAAAGATGGTTCGCTCTGATTTAGCAGCATCTGGAGTAATGTTTTCTATAGATACAGAAAGTGGTTTTAAAGATGCTGTATATATAACAGGTGCATATGGACTTGGAGAGAATGTTGTACAAGGTACAGTGAATCCAGATCAATTCTATGTATTTAAACCGACTTTGAAGAAAGGGTTTAAAGCAATTGTTGAGAAAAAACTTGGTTCTAAAGAAAAAAAGCTAGTATACAATGAGCAAGGTGGAACACAACAACAGGAGGTAAACGAGGAGGATAGAAATAAATTTGTTTTAAATGACGATGAGATACTTAAACTTGCTAATTGGGCTTGTATAATAGAAGAACATTATAATAAACCTATGGATATAGAATGGGCTAAAGATGGGATTACCGGAGATCTATTTATAGTACAAGCTAGACCTGAGACTGTACATTCACAGCGTGATGTAGCGAAACTGCAAACGTATGTACTTGAAGAAAAGGGCAGATTAATCGTTCAAGGTGAAGCTGTTGGAACAAAGATTGGACAAGGAGAAGCTAATATAATTGAGGATGTAAAGGATATAAGTAAATTCCAGAAGGGTCAGGTTTTAGTTACGGATATGACTGATCCTGATTGGGAGCCAATTATGAAGATTGCAAGTGCAATAGTTACCAATAAAGGTGGTAGAACTTGTCATGCAGCTATAATATCTAGGGAACTTGGCATACCTTGTGTTATAGGTGCAGGAGATGCAACTTCTAAGATTATGCAAGGTTCAAAGATTACTGTTGATTGCTCTGAAGGCATAGGGAATATATATGAGGGATTGCTAAAATATAGGGTAGATGAGATAAAATTGGATACAATACCCAGAACAAAAACACAGATCATGATGAATGTTGGCGTACCAGAAAAGGCTTTTCAACAAGGTCAAATCCCTAATGATGGAGTAGGTTTAGCTCGAGAAGAATTTATTATAAACTCTCATATAGGTATACATCCTCTTGCAATATTAGAGTATGAGAAACTTAAACAGCTTGCACCTGAGAATCCTGAGATAGCGGAGATAGTTAATAAGATAGATGAGAAAAGCGCAGGGTATAATGATAAGATAGAGTTTTTTGTAGATACATTAGCTAGAGGTATATCTAAAATCGCTGCAGGGTTTTATCCAAATGATGTCATTGTTAGATTATCTGATTTTAAAACAAATGAATATGCAAATCTAATCGGTGGGCATCTCTATGAACCGGAGGAACATAACCCTATGATAGGTTGGAGAGGAGCTTCTAGATACTATGATGAGAAGTTTAAACCAGCTTTTGGATTAGAATGCAGAGCGATTAAAAAAGCTAGAGATGAAATCGGTCTTACAAATATCAAGGTAATGGTGCCCTTCTGCCGTACACCAGAGGAAGGTAGAAAGGTTATAGAAGTCATGCAAGAGTATGGTTTAAGACAAGGAGAGAATGGATTAGAAGTATATGTAATGTGTGAGATACCCTCTAATGTAATCGTTGCAGATCAATTTGCTGATATATTCGATGGGTTCAGCATTGGATCAAATGATCTAACGCAGCTTACCCTAGGATTGGATAGAGATTCTGATCTAGTTGCACATATCTTTGATGAGAGAAATGAAGCTGTAAAAAGATTAGTCGCCCAAGTTATTGAAACAGCACATAAACATATTCCTAGGAGGAAAGTAGGCATATGTGGACAAGCACCTTCTGATTTCCCAGAGTTTGCAGAATTCCTAGTGGAATGTGGTATAGATAGTATATCATTGAATCCAGATACTGTTGTTAAAACCCGTTTGAAGATAGCAGAGGTGGAAAAACGTATGCAACAACAAAGAGAAGAAGAGGTTATCAGCTAATCCTCCTTTTCTAACTTTTTTTGAAAAGTTTTTATGGTTAAACCTTTTTCTTTTTTATCATGGAGATTATAGCTTTGATTCATATAAAGAAACATAGAATAGTTTCTAGTTTAACAGTTGAACAATTAAAGGATATACAGTTTGGAGGGAAAAAAACTTATGTATTAGATGGTGATGGGATTTTAAAAGATAAACCAAATGTATCTCTATATCAACAGATGGCTAGATACCATGAGATATGGGTTGATGCTGGTCCTAGAAATTTAGGTGACCTAGTTGATATAATTATAGCTGGAGCAAATATAGTAATTATTAGAATAGATAGATGGCTTGATTTTAATATAGATGAGATTAGGGAACTAACAGATACCCCTGTATATTTAATGGTTAAACCTACTGAGGAGGATAGATATGAGATGAAAAATCTTGCTTCACTGGCTGATGGATTAGTTTTGTTTACATCTTTTGAAGATATACGTAAGAATTTTGTGATAGAAGGGGTGCTTAGAGATTTATCTAAAGATAATAAAGTCTATGCATATGAAGATAAACCTGAGTATATTAGATCATGGGAGAGTATCGGTGTAAAAGGTTTACTAGTAAATATTGATAATTTAAAGGAGTTTAGAGAATATGGAAGCTGAAGCTAGGAGGATAATTGCATCTGTATTCAAAAAAAGCGGTAAAAAGAAGTTGTCATCCTCAGATTTCTTCCTTATATTATCTATGGATTTAGGATGGTTTCCACCTGCAGAAGCTAAAAAATTTGTTAAATGGGCTGAGGAAAACAATTTATTGAAAAAAGATGAAGAAGATATATTGATCCCTACCTTTGATATTAAAACAATTGATATCCCCATTGATTTTCAACCTTCTATGAAGAAATGGAAAACTGAGAGGAAACCTCTTAGAGAGAGAATATTGGAATACATAGAGAAGAATAGTAATATAGAGGATATAGATGAAAGAATTAAAGAGATAATGGAGGATAAGAAGATATTTTTTGAAGTAGCAGCATTATTTGTTGGTATAAATCTCAATTTAGATATGGGAAGGTTTTTTAGCGAAGTAGAACAGTTTATCTTACATGAGGAAGTAGAGGGTTATGGGTAGTAAGAGTACACCCATACAGTGACTCCGTCTAACACCCCAGGAGATTGGGAGTAGACCTATAAAGGTTGCTACTAGTAATACTAGGAGTCCATTTAAACCTGTAAATAGAGAAACTAGTATTATTATAATAACTATAGTTGCAACTACCAAAGGTTGATATGGGATGCCTGTGAAACGCTGAGCGAAGATTTTACCTATAAAAATAGTGAAGAAATAACTTAGTGTTCCACTGAAGAGAAGAGATGCCATTAGATATACTAGATTTAAAGGTATGTTCATTGTATTCCATTCTTCTATAGGTATAAGCTGCTGGATAGCTAGAGCAGCTCCACTCCTCGCTTTGAGAATTATAAATAAAACTAGTATCACAGAGAAAGCACAAGCAGTATTTACCGCTGACAAAGTTACAATTGTTTGTCGTCTACTGGATTCGCCTCTTATATTCATAGCTAGTATTGTACCAGTGGCAGAGGTTATACCAGGTATTATAGAAACTAGTATTCCAGCTAATGAACCTGTGATAATAGATAGAATAGAGGATTTCTTCTCCTTCTCTTCGATTTCAACATCTTCAATAGTCTGAGTTGGTATAGTTGGTTTTGTTAAAGCAGATGTAAGTAGAGTTGGTAATCCAAATAGTCCTGCTAACGCAGGGAATAACACAGGTGCAGGTAGCCCAATGGGTGATGCCACTGGGAAATCTAATATCATCAATCCGAATATTCCTGATATTATAAATACTATAAATGCAAATATTATTCCTAGAATAGAGGGTATTACACCTTTATCTGTGAAATCTGTTATTCTTCCTTTTTCTGTTGCAATCATTAAAATGGTGATGGCTATCAATATATAACCCATTATTTCATGTAAAATATTATACGAGTTAAAGGGAGAATCTATTATAAAACGCATTGGTAGTATTAGCAGTATTGAGAATAATATTGCTCCATAACTCCCTAGAGCCGAGAGAGCAACTGCTTCATATCCTTTTCCTTCTAATAGTAGACTATGTGCTGGTAGTAGTGTTAAAGCTGAATCTTCATCGGGTGCACCGAGGA
>QMTB01000002.1 GCA_003649845.1 Thermoplasmata archaeon
ATACTTTTTGATTTTGTCAAACTTAGATTTACTAAATGCAAAATTTTTAGAAAAATTTATTAATATGGATGAGCATAATATAAAATATATGGCACAGAGAATCACGCTCAAAAAGTTATCATCACCTGCACCAGGAAACATCAATAGAGATATAGATTTCATATGCAAGTCATTTGGATATTTTGCAGAGAGAGATAAACATGAAACAGCAGGGAAAATATTTAGAATCCTAGTGAAAGAAGCAGCCGGAGAATCAGAGGGATTAACCAGTGATGAATTAGCAGAGAGACTAAACTTAACTAGAGGAGCAATAGTTCATCATCTAAACAATTTTATAGAATCAGGATTAGTAATAAAAGAACGTAATACATATAAACTTAGAGCACCTAGTTTACAAAAATGTATAGAAGAAATCAGAGATGATATTGATAGGATATTAAAACAGATGATGAAGATAGCTATAGATATAGATGAAAAACTCGGGAGATACTATCGTTAACTTGAACAGCTATTATTTTTCCTCCGGTTTTTCAGGTGAGATGATATAACCCAGTCTATTTTTCCTCCATCTACCCCAAAATAAAACCACAGGAGGGAGAATAAGGATTGATGCTATTAAAGAGTATAGTATAGTCATAGCTGTTATAATACCAAATTGTTGCTCCGGTGGTATAGGAGCGAGGATAAGTATAGCAAAACCAGCGATAGTAGTAACAGCAGATATGAGAATAGACCCACCAGTATGACCAACGGTTTCATCAACTGCCTTGAGAACATCACCTGTTCTATCAGCTGTTAGCCTAAATCGTTCAACAGCATGAATAGCATAGGTTATACCTAAACCTATAGTTAGAGAGGTAACCATAACCGTCATAACATTCAAGGAATAACCTATGAGATACATAGATCCAAGTATCCAAACTACAGATACACTGACAGGTATCATAGCGATCAACCCAAGTATAGGATTCTTATAAGCAATCATTAGAACAATAGCAGCGACAATAACAGAGAAAGCTGTAGATATAATCTGGTTCCTTGTGAGAGAACTAGTTATGGTATAAACTAGTATATCCTTACCTGTTAAGGAGACTCTACAATCTTCAAATGGTGGAATATCTTCTAATAGCTCATTATATAAAACCTCTAACTCCTTACCACTCTCATTTGAATCACTTTTAGATGAAGAAACAGTTGTATAAACTCTAATTACAGTTGCATCATAGCTACTGCCATTTTTGTGTAAGACACTTTTAACATCACCACTATACTCACTGCTAGCTAATAGATAATCGTATAATTGTTTAACATCTCCATCATCTCCAGGTATGCCACTAGAATCTATATTAAATAGCTTTGTTAAACTATTGTTATCTTGAATAGCTTTTCTAATCAAAGTTAAAATTGAAGTTATCTTGGTAGAACCATCTGGAGTCTTTGAAACAAATCTATCATCCATTGTATTATCTTGAAATTCAGCTATCTTCTTTAATACCTCAACCCTTGCTATATCTCCTTCTATGAGAATGTATTCTTGATTTTGACTTGAAAATGGGAATTCATCGTTAATATCTTCCATGGTTTTCATCACTGAACTACCAGATGGTAGAAATTCCTCCATACTGAAACTTGTTTGTAAACCAGTTGCTCCAATGGCCATAAAGATCGTTACCAATATTGATATTGATAATAATGTTTTAGGATGTCTACATATGATATCTGATAAACCACGCATTGTTTTATCTAGAGAGAAACGTTTTAAATTATTAACTTTAATTTTTTTCTTCCTATCAAGTATATATCTAACTGCTGCCTGTAAAGTTACAGTTACAATAAAGGTATAGAATATACCGATAGCACATAGTATACCGAAATCTTGAATCGTTGGTATAGTAGCTGTTAGAAAAGAGAGGAAAGCTATTATAGTTGTAATTGTAGCTAATAGCATCGCCATACCTATATCTCTTATCGATGATACAATAGCCTCTCTAGGGGTTTTGCCTTTTTTAAGTTCAGTTCTATAGTTATGGAATAAATGTATGGAGTAATCTACACCAAGACCCATGATTAATGGTATGAGAGCTACTGCCATAGCGTTAAACTTTATACCTAACAACACCATTGTACCAAAAAGCCAGATTATAGATATACTGAGACCTGCCAATGGAAGTATAACATATGATGGCCTTCTAAAAGATATCGTAAGTATAAGGATTATAGCTGTAAATATACCTGGAGCTATCATTCTATTTGCAGCATCTGTGGTTTTATTTATCTCAGAGAGTATTAACCCTGAACCAGTTACATTCATAGATATAGCTTCTAAACTAGAATCCATGGATTCAACTGCATCTGCAATCTCTCTACTGGTCTTCTTCAACTCATCCTCTGATATAGAGCCGTTCATCATAACAAGTATAAGAGTTGACCGTGGTTTAGATCTAGAATCTTTCGAGAGAAATGTTAGAATAGAATTCTTTAGATCCTCCATGAAAAATGGTTTGATAAATAATGTAGAATTAGAATAGCCATTATCAGGCGCTCTATCTATTATAACCCATCTGCTATCTATATCTGTTAGATCCAAGGAATCATATTCTATAAAGGTAAACATATTGTCTATATCTTCTAAGGATAAGTTTTCCTTACTATATAATCGTTGGAATAGAGAATTCAATAATGGTTTATCTTGGATTTTTTCTAGTATATGCTGTAAATATTCTGTAGATATAGAAACTCTAAACCATGGTAATTTTAGATGAGGAGTCTGATAGAATCTAACCCCTGCTCTAGTTGCTCCTATTCTAGCAGGAAACTCCATATTACCCATCCTAGGAGCTACACCAAATCTACCTATTTCATCTCTTGGAACATTGATTATAATTTTATTCTCTTTTATATTAAAATGAAAAATCGATTCATTAAGTATAACTGGTATAAAGAATTGTTCTCCATATGGTTTAATCCATAGATATACTTCTTTTTTGAAGGAAGATAAGGTATGGTTTCTAATCTGCTGAAATATATTGAGAAGATTTTCTATAGGTTTTTTGCCTATTATCCATATACTAGATGGTTCTATATGGGCTGTTATTCTATAAGTCATATTCATGTGTTCATCTGGCATTATAAGATTTCTGAATTCTATATACCATTCTACAACGTTTAATCTAGAAAAGGTTTTAACTGTAGAGTTTAGTTTAGAGAGATCATAAACCTCTATAGTAAATATCAATGTATCATTTTTTAGTTGAATATAATAGTTTTTAATATCCAGGCAATCAGCAGATTTTAATCCTGGAAGAGATGGATGATAATCGACCTCTTTAGGTTCATTTGGATCATTAAAATCGAGCATTTTGATATTCTCAATTGTTTGATTACTCATGATATCATTATATGCAGAGATAATCTCTCTATCAGAACAATCCTCCAGGTTTTTTCCAAACTCCATATTACATATCATGTCAACGAAGCTTTCTACACCTACAGTTCCCTCTACATGAGGAATTCCCTCAAGTTTCTTAGCAACCTTATATTCTTCTCTGAGAGCTTGAGGAGAAATTGAGTTTTCAGTCTTTTCTTTATCTACTTTAATAAGCAATACTTCCTGGTTTTCTCCAAAATACTGTGATACTCTTTTATTTGCATGAACCACCGCGGTATCTGGTAAAAAATCCTCCAGTGAGGTACCCATATTTAGCATAGGTACCATAGCACCGAATCCAATGGTTATAAGTAGTATCAATCCAGTGATAACCCATGGATGTTTCTCAATGATGGTACTGATCTTTGCAAGCATATGTCTTTCACCTTGAATCTCGGGAGAACAATAAAGTTCAATAGCGAGATGGTTAACTAAGATAATTAACTAATTTAAAATTATATTAATGTAATGTTTAAATGGTATATTAATATTACGATTTCGAACGGTTCGATAACGAAATAATTATATAGTAGTATCTAGTAATATATAATGATGACTGGAACATGGAGTCTAACAGATAAAAAAGGCAAACAAAGAGGAATCCTATCTATATATATCCTCCATACGTTAAAAGAGAAACCCAAGTCAGGATATGAAATATTAATGGAAATAAAAGAGAAAACAGAGGACACATGGACACCAAGTAAAGGAACAATATATCCATTATTGAAACAACTTAAAGATGAAGGATTAATAAAAATAAAGGAACAAGGAAAAAGAGGAAAAAACATATTTACAATAACATCAGAAGGAAAAAAAATTCTCAACAACCTTAGAAAACAAGGTAAAGACTGGAGAGAAAAATTCCTACAATTTAGAAAATTATTCAGCGAAATCCTTGGAGAAAAAACAGTAAACATAATAAATCTAATAACAGAGATAAGCGAGATAGCATTTTCTCTACCTGAAGAAAAAAAAGAAGAAACATTAGGTATACTTGATAGATGTCTAATAGATCTTAAAAAATTGAATAATAAAGCATAAATGGGGGAGAAGAATGAATCCAGTATCATTAACTATATGGATATTGGGCATCCTCTCTTTCATAGCAGGTCTTGCATCCATAATATCTTGGATAGTAATCAGATATAGATATAGAAGAATTAAGCCCACATTCTATTCCCCAAAGGTTGGTATAATAGTACCATGCAAAGGTAAAGATAGAAGACTTAGGGGAAATATAAAAGCCATCTGCAATCAAAATTATGAAAAATATAAAATAGTATTTGTAGTAGACTCAAAAAAAGATCCAGCATATAAGGTAATAGCTGAGACCATCAGGGATCATAGGCATGCAAAGGTTGTAACCTCTAAACCAATCGAGAGCAGCAGTGGAAAAATAGCTGCCCTACTTGCTGGCATAAAAACAATTGGAAATGTAGATATATATGTATTCGCTGATTCAGATATAAGACCTCATAAAAACTGGGTTAGATACCTCATATCACCTCTAAAAGATGAGGCAATCGGAGCTACAACTAGCTATAGATGGTATTTCCCACATAACCTATGGACTCTTGTACTATCAAGTTGGAATGCATGTACAGCAGCCACGCTTTTCCTAGGAAAATATAATTTTATATGGGGTGGCTCCACAGCTATAAGAAGAAAACTATTTGAAAAAATGGATATAGAAGAGAGATGGAAGAATAGTTTATCTGATGATCTAACTCTAACAGCCGCACTAAAAGAAAAAGGATACTCAATAAGATTTGTCCCCCAGGCTATCGTTGAATGTTTCGAAGAAAAAAACCTATATGAACTTATCAAATGGGGAACTAGACAAAATGTTTGGACAAAATGGTACTACCCGCAACTATGGAGAAAATCGGTAACCGGAGCTGTTATATTTAAAACATTAAATATAATAGGATTTATTTTAATTATGACAGGAAATACTATACAGGGATTACTATTGTTTTCACCAGTACTATTAGATTTTATCAAAGGTTGGCAACAATTTTTAACCTTCAGAGAATTCATGTTATATCCAAAAAATAGATTTGGTTCACCTCTTGCTTTTATGCTTATAAGTCCTATATCACCATTCCTAATTGCATCAAATCTATTTCTATCTATATTCAAAAAAGAAATAGAATGGAGAGGTAGAGATTATAGTATTAAACAAACGAATACCTCTAGAAAAACAAAAAACATACATCTAATATCCAGTAGAAATTAAATAGCAATTTAAAAATTTAAAATGGATATGAAGAGAAGATATAATCTAAATATACTAAGCATATACCGAGGAATTTCACTGTTTATCATCCCCCTATTAGCATATAGTCTTGCATTAATACCCCCTATGACTTTCCTATATTTCAACATAAAATTTTTTTCATTTAATATAACTCACGTCTTATTATTTGCCATTTCATTGATGCTAAGCTACTATATCCTAATTCTATCATTAATACTGTCATCAGCATTCTTCATAAATGTATTAAATCTAAGATATGAACCAGGGAAATACGAGCAAAATCTAAATGAAAAAACCTATTTAAAATACAACCTGTATTTTTTATTATACTATCCTACCTATAGAACATTGAATTTTATTGTTTCTCCACCCGTAAAAGTTTTCTATCTAAAATTGATAGGAGCAAAGATCGGAAAAAACGTATTTCTAGCATTAGACGAACTGATATTTGACCCTTGCCTGACAGAAATTGGAGATAATACTATAATTGGTTCGAAATCGATGATACTAGGACATATAGGAGAAGATAAACTTATATTAAGGAAAACAAAAATTGGAAAAAATTGTATCATAGGAACAGAATCATTAATAATGCCGGGCGTTACAATAGAAGATAATGTAGTTTTAGGTGCAAAGAGTTTTGTTACAAAAAACAAGATACTTAAAAAAGGAGGTAAATACGCTGGTATACCTGCAAGAGAGATATAAATCAAACTTATAAAAGATAAAAAGGGACCACCAAGATTGAAAATATTTTGAGATTTACAACAATTTTCATAAAGAAAGATCACAGTTAAGGTGTAACTACAAAGAAACTTAACGCCTAATTTTTTCTATAGGATTTTTCATTCCTTGTACCCCTCCCATTATCCTATATAGAGTTGGTAGACTCCCCATTGAGATTTCAATACATCTTTTTAATGATGATAAATAGGAATGAAAATAGATTAAGCTAATTTAATCCTATTTTCTAGGAAATCATAGAGTTTCTCTAATGCCTTACCTCTATGTGAAAAACTGTTTTTCTCCTCAGTAGACATCTCTGCAAAAGTACGAGTAGAACCAGATGGAATAAAAATTGGATCGAAACCAAAACCATTTGAACCTCTATTCTTAGTAGCTATAGCTCCTCTACATTCTCCTATAAAAAATAGTGCAGGAGAATCTGGTTCCTTATAAGCATATACTGACCTAAAAACAGCTCCTCTATCTCTAATACCTTCCATTAACTTTAATATACCATTAAACCCAATGGTTTTATACACATACGCTGAATATACACCAGGGAAACCTTTTAATGCATCTATAAATAAACCTGCATCTTCCAATATAAAAGTATCTTTAACCTTATCTACTAGATACTGTACTCCAAACTCAGCTACCTCTTCTAGTGTATCCGCCTGTATCTCAGGGTAACCAATATTCTTCTGTATAATTCTTACATCTAAATCACTGAGTTTCTTCTCTGCTTCCAATAGTTTACCTTTATTTCCAGTTATAAAATAAATCTCTCTCATCTATATCTCCCTCTTCTTATAATATCATCTATCTTCCTTTCAATTTCATTGATATCTCCTTTATAAAAATCTTGATAACCTAGCATCACATAGTTGAATGAATCTATATATCTTGCATGAGTAGAAGCAATCGCCTCCATGAGAAGATGCAAGTCTACGCCTTTAGCTTCAACCTCACTATTGATCTCACCTAAACCAAAATCTATGAAATGAATTTTATCCTCATAGAGTATCATATTAGATGTAGTGATATCTCCATGTATTATATCTCCATTATGAAGTTTAGCAATACTCTCCCCTATTTTATAACATAGTTTCTTCCTTTCTTCATCCTTCAAAGAATTGAATATATCTTTAATTCTACTACCGTCAAGATATTCCATAGTTATTATACCCTGTTTTAAATCAACATCATATATAATCGGTACAGCTACGCCTTGTCTTCTAGCAGCTGCCATAAGTTTAGCTTCCTCTTTAGTGCGAGTAGATATAAGTTTTTCATCTATCTCCTTAATTCTATATCTCTTATGTAATCTTCTCTTCTGAATAACTTTTCTAGCCAAATATTCTGATAGAACAATCTTAGCCTCAGCACCCTGAT
Organism: Thermoplasmata archaeon; assembly: GCA_003649845.1. Classification (GTDB taxonomy): domain Archaea; phylum Thermoplasmatota; class E2; order DHVEG-1; family DHVEG-1; genus B44-G15. The sequence goes on from QMTB01000002.1 coordinate 7,809, forward strand.
AGATTATCTTCTCTTCAACCACGCCATGTAACCTCCACCATATCTGTACGAAATCTTTGATCGATAGTTGTATCCTCTATCTTCATTCTTATACCACTCTTATACATTAGTAAACCTAGCCATGCTATCATGGCACCATTATCAACACATAGCTCTTTAGGCGGAACAAAAAAATCTGCACCTCGATCTTTAGCCATGATTTCTACCATCTCTCTCAATCTCTTATTAGCAGCAACACCTCCACCCAGCAATACTTCTCTTTTCTCTGTATGAGCCATAGCTCTCTCGGTAACCTCTACTAATGCTGCAAAAGTAGTTTCCTGTATAGAATAGCATATATCTTCGATATCCTCACCTTTCCTATAGTATTGCTCTGCTGCTGTTAATAGACCAGAGAAGGCTATATCCATACCTTTAACTGAGTAAGGTAAAGGGAGATATCTTTTACCCTTCAAAGCTAGTTTCTCTATAATAGGTCCGCTTGGGAAAGGTAAACCTACTATTCTACCGAATTTATCTAAACAATTACCGATACCTATATCAAGTGTTTCACCGAAAACCCTATACTTTCCCTCAGCGAAGGCTATAACCTGAGTATTAGCACCAGAAGTGTATAGTAAAACGGGATCCTCACATTCTCTTATAACACCTCTACCTATCTCTAGATGAGCAACACAGTGATTTACTCCTATGATAGGTTTGGAATATGTAGCAGCTAAAGCCCTAGCAGCAGTAGCAGCAGTTCTAAGACAAGGGCCTAAACCTGGACCTCTTGAAAAGGATACTAGATCAATATCATTCATAGATAGGTTTGATTGAGATAATGCTTTAGATATAACCTCAGCAGCATGCTCTGCATGATAATTAGCTGCCTCTCTAGGATGAATACCACCTTTTTCAGGCATATAAGTAACCATAGCATTCGCTAAAACATTACAATAGGAATTTTCATCTTCTACAATACCAACACCAAATGTATGAGCTGTACCCTCGATACCCAGAACAATCATAATCTCTATGGTAAAGTAAGGAATAGTTTAAAAGAAATTTGGTAGTCAACCAACATCATTCTAGTTAACTAATATCATGCTACCCTGACAAAATAAACAAAAAATCATTTTGAGTATGATAACAAACGATAGAATCAAGAGTTTCTAATCTGTTAATGGATATCCGCATTCCGTTGACCTAGAAGAGGTTTTTCTATCAGCTCATCTCCTTGAATCTTATGGCATATAACATTAGGAGACTCTCTCATCCAGCCAGTTGCCAATAACTGGGAAAACCAGATTAACAGCATCATCACCAAGGAGAATATCCAAATGTGAATGCTTTGGGAAACTATAAAATGTCTTATCATAACTACCAACAGATTGATATGCCCGATATATATCATCTGCAGGATCCTGCGGATCCTCTTCTCCTGCTATTAAAAGGATCGGAACAGTGATTTTATCTAAATTATCAGAGTAATTATAAAGTGTCTGTGGGTCTATCCAATAACCATTATATCTATCAGGATCTCGTCCAAAATACATATCTACGTACACACCCGCTGGTTCAGCATCTCCAATAAATAAACATTTCTTCTGAATGTAGTATGGAGTGGTTTGATTGTAAAACAAAATGGAATGATCTAGAAAATTCCATATTAACGCATAAAATATACATCTAATTAGAGAGGGTGGATAGTATGCTTTTTTTCCATCAGGTTTAACATATGCATGCCCTTCCTCCCAATATCCGTAATCATACATATTATCTCTGAACCACTGTTGAAAATCCTCTGGATTACCATAGGGAGAGGCACAAGTCGTAACTATTCCACTGAGATTTTCCACACCAATAGACATAGCATAAGCATATGCAAGATAGCCCCCATAGCTGTGACCCGAAAGAAATATCTTTTCCCACCCTGTCTTATTTTTAATGAAATCAATAGCGGTAACTACATCAATTTTTAGAAGCGTATTATCAAAATCCCAATATCGATCTACATATTCTCTTTCACTCCATGGTGCAAAAAGAAAATCTCCATCTCCATCGTGCGTTCTGAGATCAAGTAACCATACATCCCAACCTCTGGAGTAAAGATACTGAGCAAGTGAATGATTCTTATCAAAATCATATATAACATGATTACACCCCATGCCGTGAATAAAAAGAATTGGTTTTTTATATCCTATGTAACGAGTTAATGTAATGGAGGAATCATCTCTTGTTGGAATGACATAGGTTTCCTTATTTATTATAACATCAGCCCGATTAATATCAACAAATTGTGTAGAGTAAATAGAAATACCCGTTGATTGAAAAGAAACTGAGAATAAAATCAGGGTAAAGGCAATATATCTATTCCATTTAGGATACATTTCTATGAAACCCCAAGATTGTATATATAGATTAAAAATGGAAAAACCTATTAAAAACCATTGATAGAAAGGAAAAATTCGGAAGATAAATGAAATAGGGTGAAAACCTTATTTCATTAACATTATTTTTGTTCCTCTAATCAGGTTATACCTACTGATACTATTACATCATCTATATCCCATTTCTTTACTAGACTACCTTTTGGAGTAGAAACTATATTGAATTTCTCTGCCCTTGTTTCTTCAGCGATGTAATCCTTCCATTGTTTAATCATATCTTCTCTTCTATCATCTGCTATTTCTACCTCTACTTTAATTTTATCATCAACGTTTAAATTTAATTCTTTACGCATAGACTGTATTCTACGTATAACTTCTCTAGCAAAACCTTCTGCCTCTAGTTCTGGTGTAAGCATAGTATCTAATAGCAGTATTACATCCTTGGTCTCTGTTATAGCAATATTTTCTTTTTCTTGTTCAACTATATCGAAGTCATCTATTGCTAGATTGATGGTTTCACCATTAATCTCTATAGAAATCTCTTTCTCCTTCATAAGCTTGTTATATAAACTGGTTTTATCCATCTCCTCTAAAATCTTAGACACTTGTTTCATCTTATCTTTTAGTTTGGGTCCAAGTATAGAATATTTAGGTTTAACCTGTTTTATAACAAATTTATCTTTGTTTCTATCAAACCTTATATTTTTAACATTAATCTCTTCTATAAGTAGATCTAATAGATCTTTAATGGAATTCTCTACCTCTTTAGTACATACTAAGGTTGCTTCTCTAAGAGGATATCTAACTTTTATCCCTATTTTTGCTCTCAGAGCTCTACCTACTTCTACTAGATCTCTTATACGTTCCATGCCTTTTTCTAATTCATCATCTATAAGTTTTTCATCTGGTGTTATATAATCACAGAGATGTACACTCTCAGGTATCTCATCGGTTTTAAGATTCTGATAGATTTCCTCTGCTATAAAAGGTGTAAAAGGAGCAATTGTCTTTGTTAAACCTAGGAATACCTCATACATCGTAGAGTATCCAGAGAGTTTATCAGTTGTTTCTTCCTCTACCCATAGTCTACGTCTAGATCTACGGAGATACCAGTTACTGAAATCATCTATCAGAAATTTTTCAATAACCCTTGCTGCTTTATGTGTTTCAAATTTCTCCATGAAATCTTTTATATCTCTAACTATACGATGGAATCTGCTGAGAATCCATCTATCAAGTGGTATACGTTTATCTATAGGTATGCTATTTCTTGGGTCAAATTTATCTAATGCAGCATAGGTTGCAAAGAAGTTATAGGAGTTCCATAGTGTTAATATGAATTTAGCTAAGGTATCTTTTACTGCTTCCTCGTAGAATCTCGTGGAATTCCAAGGTGCATTAGCTGATATTAGATACCATCTAAGAGCATCAGCACCTTCATTATCTAGTATAACCATCGGATCAACATAGTTTCTCTTACTTTTACTCATCTTCTGGTTATCCTTATCAAGAACAAGCCCTAGGGTTAATACGTTTTTATACGATGGTTTACCAAAGAGGAATGTAGATATAGCTAGGAGAGAATAAAACCATCCTCTTGTTTGATCAAGTGCTTCACATATAAAATCAACTGGAAAACTTTCTTTGAAAGTATCTTGGTTTTCAAAGGGATAATGCCATTGAGCAAAGAAAGCTGAGCCTGAATCATACCAACAATCTATAACCTCAGATTCCCTTTTCATTCTACTACCACATTTAGGACATCTAACTATTAGTTCATCTACATAGGGTTTATGGAGATCATAGTCTTCTGTAAAATTCTCAGAGAGACTTTTAAGTTCTTCTACACTTCCTATACATATCTGATGTCTACAATCTTTATTCTCACAAGTCCATATAGGTAGAGGTGTACCCCAGTATCTCTTTCTAGATAAAGCCCAGTCTTTTACATCTCTAATAAAATCACCGAATCTACCTTCCTGGAGATGCGAAGGATACCAGTTAATCTGTCTATTATTCTTTATCAAATCATCTTGCACCTTTGACATAGCTATAAACCAAGAATCCATAGCATAATATAATAAAGGTGAATTACACCTCCAGCAGAATGGATATTCATGAGAGTAATTCCTTACGCCTTCTAGTAAACCTTTATCTTCTAGATATTTAATTATATCTGGATCTGCATCTTTTACAAATCTACCTTTCCAAAGTTCTACTTCTTCTTTAAAAGTTCCATCTAGTTTAACTAGTTGTATAACTGGTAGATTGTATTTTCTACCAACATTATAGTCATCCTCACCGAAAGCTGGGGCGATATGAACTATACCTGTTCCTTCATCCATTGTTACAAAATCAGCCAGTATAACATACCAGGCTTTCTCCTCTGGTTTTGCATATGTGAAAAGTGGTTCATATTCTTTATATTCTAATTCTTTACCTTTAAATCCATCTAGTATCTCATAGTCTTGTCCTTTCAATAGTATATTCGCTCTCTCCTCCGCTAAAATAAGAACTTGATTATTATATCTAATTTTAATATAAAGTTCATCTGGATGCACTGCTAATGCTACATTAGATAGTAGAGTCCAAGGAGTTGTAGTCCAAGCTAGGAAATATGCATCTTCATCTTTCAGTTTAAACTTTACAAATATAGATGGTTCTTCAATGGTTCTATAACCTTGTGCTACTTCATGAGCAGAGAGAGCAGTGCCACATCTAGGACAATATGGCACAACCTTATAACCCTTATAGAGTAGTTTCTTCTCCCAAGCTTGTTTTAGAGACCACCAAACAGATTCTATATAATCATTTTTTAAAGTTATATATGGATTCTCCATGTCAAGCCAGAATCCTATACGTTCTGTCATCTCCACCCAAGCGTTTTCATATTTAAACACGCTTTCCTTACATTTTTCATTAAATTTTTTTATACCATATCTTTCAACATCTTGTTTATTCTTTAATCCAAGTGTTTTCTCCACCTCTATCTCTACAGGTAGACCATGGGTATCCCAACCTGCTTTCCTAGGGATATAATACCCCTTCATTGTTTTATATCTAAGGATTAAATCTTTCATCACTCTAGTAAGCACATGCCCTGGATGTGGCACACCATTTGCAGTTGGTGGACCTTCCAGGAAAACATATCTAGGATTATTCTTCCTATTTTCAACTGATTTCTCAAAGATCTTTTCTTTACGCCAGAAAGATAATATCTTCTCTTCAACAGCATGTGGATTATAGGTTTGAGGTGGAGTTTTAAGCATTGTTTTATTCACCGATGTATTCCTTATTTATTTTGACATACTGTATAATACATCACCGTTAAATGTATTTCCATATATAAACTAGTAAGAGTATACATCCTCTGCTTTCATAATTTCTCTTAGAAAAGAAGTTGCATAACATCCTTTTAATAAACCAAAGGAGAGAGTTAAAGCCTTTCTACTAGAATTAAAATCATCATCTCTAATTGAATAAGATAGATCTTTTATTGGCGCAAAGATTATCCTTCTTGTACCATAAGATGAGATAGAAGGTATCTCAGGTATCACAAAATCTCTTACATCTATTTTTTCTTCTTCAACTACTTTATATTCAATCTCTCCCATCTCACCTTCTGCAAATCTACTTTCACTTCCTACTATTAAACCACTTACAAAACCTTTACCTCTCTTCAACTGCTTATTCACCTTTTCAAGGTTTCTCTCTGTAACAGGTATCTCCTCATCTGTTATCCTACCGTTTCGAAAAGGTAAAACTATATCTCCAGTAACCGCTTGATTTATAGGTAAACCTTTTAATATCCTCCTACTTAGTATCTTATTAAATAGATAGGATTGATATGCAGATATAAACATAGTTAGAAGATTCCTAGGTAGAGTTTGAAGTGCTCCGATATAATCATTAGGATTAACAGATAGATGATTTAACATAGCCCTCTCGAAATGTAGAGATATAGGATACAACTTCAAAGCTTCTTTATAATCATTTGTCTCAATCAAAGTTTTTCTAGCTGAAACCGCAGATTCCTCTTCTCTCTCATCTACCCATGTTAAATATATCCATACTGCTTCTCTAAAATTAGCTAAAACCAGCTGTTTCCCTACTAGATGGGTAATAGGTCTTACAACTCCAAAACGTTGTATACCAAAAAAATTCGGGAAACCATTATAGGTTTTAATTTCCTCTACAACCTGTTTTATCTCTTCTTCTGTCTTATCTATATCTCTTATAGTTATATTAAAATGGTTACCCTGTAGATCACCTATATGTAATGGTTTATCAGATCTATAAATATTTTTAACTTCAACATATTTTAGATTTAAATTTTTAATTTTATCGATAGATACATTATAGAAACTCATCGCTTGAGTAGTTTTAGCCCTCTTATCCTTTGTCCCAGCGAAGGATATACGCTTCCTAGAGATATGTAGTTGCTTAGAGATTTTATGTATCAACTGATTAGTCTCCCAGTTTGTAGAGGTTACTATTGCAATAGTGTATCTTCCATCCTTCTTCTCAACAGGTAGTTTTGATTCCTCAATTACTATAAAATCTTCCGGTATGAAACGCAGTTTACCTTTTAACCCAGGGGTTGAGGTTAGAAAAGTTTCTATTCCAATTTGTCTTTCAACAGAGGGTATCATGCTGTTTTATTCTTCTGAAATTGTTCTCTAAAATCTTCTAACTCCCCTCTAGCTTCTTTTATAGCTTCTTCTAGAGCAGTAATAGGATCTCTACTGCTGCCTTTCTTCATACGTATATATAAACGGCGTTTATCAGAAGTTGGATGATCAACGATAATAGATGCATACTCTACATCATCGTATCTAAGTAAAACCCTTGTAATAGGATTCAACAAGGTTTCATCCTCCCCTGTTATCTCCAATTCAAGTTGATTGCTGGTACTTTTTATCTTCCGTATCTCCATATCTATCATCTCCCTATAAGATGGTTATATCAATTTTTCCATAATCATCTGCTACTTTCCTATTTTCTTTATTACCACATCGACTGCATTCAAGCATAGAACCTTTCTTTTTCAGAGGATATCTACATCTACTGCATAATGCTTTAATTACACCAAAATGATTCCCCTTTGTAGAAAGCTGTATACTAGGTTTAACCTGTATAACCTTTGCTCTAACTATATCCCCAAGGGAAAACACCTCAATAGGATCATTAATATATTTAGTGGAGATCTCTGAAACATGGATAGTAGCGTTTGTTTCTCCAGATATAGGTCGTTCTTTACCTATTACATGTAGTAGAGTTGCCGTTACCATAGATGATCTGACAGAATCTACACGAGCAATAACATCATCACCTTTTTTAAGGATAGTCGGTACAGTTGTAACTGGTTCAACTATAGCGGTACGTGTTTTTTTATCTACATGAAACAATCCTATTCTAGCTGCTCTTATAATACCATCTTCTTCATATGTTCCATCTCCAGGTAGAAGCTCCTCTGATGTAGACAGCTCATCTCCAGGTAAAACCATTTTCTTCATAGTTTTGATTCCCATTTTTATTGATATGGCAATAGCGAGAGTGTTTTAAATATTGTGGTAGTGTTAAAGGTAAACAACAAAGAATCTTCAACAGAAAAAAAATCATACTAAGATATATTCTATGAGGAAATGGAAAAATTCTACAAACGAGCTAGTAATCAATAGTATATATAATAGTTACTCTATTGATTTATCTCTGTAAGAAAAATACGATTTCGCAGTTAAAAAGTATCTAGGAGTCCCAGAATCCTCTAGTTCTAGCATATTGAATCTCTGCTCTTTGAATAGCTTTAAGGAATTTTAGCATGGTTTCCTCTGAGCGTTCTATATCTCTAGCATCATACATCCTCAGTATACGAGCTGCGGTATCGGGACCTATGCCTCTAGCTATAAGTGCTAGAACAGCTGGTCTACCATAGGTTAAAACTAGGCTAGAGTTTTTAACCAGTCTTTTAAATAAATGTTGATCTCCTTTAGTTAGATGTTTCTTCTTAATTAGAGAAGAAAACTCCTTATTATATGGATGGATAGCTGCAATTTTAATAGCTTTACATCTAGGGCATCTAGGTTGAAAAGGTAGTCTTCCAACAGTAGTTTGCCATTTATTGTAGCAATTCATACATACCATTAGAACAGGTGTTTCCTCTAAACGTTTCTTAAGAGCAAATAGTATTGTGCGATCCGCTCTAGGTGGAGCCATTAAACCACGTATTGTTTCTGTGCCAGCGAGACCAATTGGAGAAATTCTTTGTATAACTAGTTTTATCTCTCCTCTTTGAAGCTCTCTTATAACCTTTTGAGTATTTGGTATATCCATCCTATCCCATATAAGTTTATCAACAGCTTCTTTAATTACTAAGCTATCTTCAAATAAAGTAAAAAGTTTTTTAATACCTATATTTTTATAATCGAAATCTTTTCTAAGTGATCCAAATTTTCTTGCAACATGTACAAGATGCCATCTAATAGAAGTTGAATTCCTTAAAACAGTGTGTAATATATATTCTATAGAATCAGGTTTAATCTCATATAACATATTTTTTATGCGATTTGGTGGTATATTAAAAGGTAACTCTAAACTTATTCTATATGGGTCACTTGTTACACCTATGCTTTCACCGATAGATTGAGCTAATAGAGCTGATAGTAGTCTTCCAAGGGTTTCATTAACTTTTGTTCCAAAACAAGCGTTTATAATTATAAGTTTTTCATCAACCTCGATTGTAATAGTTTTATCATCAGGTACTATAAAACCTTCTTCCTGTTGATTTTTTATCTGCTTGTGAAGTTCTTCAAAGGTTTCATTTGAACATGGATAACCAGGGTTGTTAGATCCTTTTTGTAGTATCCTTCTAAGATACCCTACTTCTCTAGCTACTTCAAATGGTACAGGTATATCCTCTCCTATCCAAGAAGGAGGTTCACCGATTTCTTTTGCTGGTGCAACAAGTATCTCCTCTTCTTCTCTTCTAACGATAACCCAAGGTCTACCTTTCAATATAAACCTTGATCCTTCGAAGCCATAGTTTAAAACAAAGCTTTCATCTAGTTTACCTATCTTTCTTCTACTACTTATATCTATAGCAAGAAATGTTTTTTCATCAGGTATCATAGAGATGTTATCTAGAAAATAGGTTCTAGATCTACGGCGTTTACCAATAAAGTTATCCTCTCTCCATATACTCCTCTGTTCAACTAGTAGATTAAGAATCTTATCAAATAACTTCCTATCTAAAGTATGAAATGGATAAGATCGTTTTATAATATCATATACATGCTCTATATCTATTCTACCATATTCTAATGCTATAGATATTATTTGATTTGCTAATACAGATAGAGGATTCCTACGTATATAAGATGACTCATATTCCTTGTTAATAGTTCTCCTCGCTATAACAAGGCTTTCAGCTAGATCTTCGAGATTAGTAGTTATAATTGCTCCTCTAGAAACCTTTCCAACTCTATGCCCTGACCTACCTATACGTTGAACTAGTCTTGTAACCTCTCGCGGAGAATTATATTGAATGATGAAATCAGTGTTACCTACATCGATGCCAAGTTCTAAAGATGATGTACATATTAAACCCTTTAGCAAGCCTTTTTTGAATTCCTCCTCTGTTTCAACCCTTGCTTGTTTAGATAGAGAACCATGGTGGATACCTATTTTTAAATCCGGGTATCTGAGATGGAAACGAGAGGTTAAAATCTCTGCTCCATCTCTAGTATTGATAAATAGCAGGGTAGAAACATGTTTCTCTATAAGTTCTTTACATCTACGGAGAGCAGAATAGGATTGAGGGTCAAGATAATATCTAGAAGCTTCTATCTCATCCTCTTGATCAACCTTTGGATATTCCACCTTTATATCTATATCTTTAACAGCGTCTACCTCAACGATAGATACCTTTCTAAAAACATGGTTTATACTACCCCCTAGGAAACGAGCTACTTCTTCTTTAGAACCAACAGTTGCTGATAAACCTATCCTCTGGAAGTCATATGGTTGAGTAAGCTCATATAGTCTTTCTAATCCAACTGCAAGTTGTGCTCCTCTCTCATCATTTATAAGTTCATGAATCTCATCTATTATAACCCATCTAACGTTGGATAAATGTTTCCTAAGGTTTCTACCAGTAAACATAACTTGTAATGTTTCAGGTGTAGTGATAAGCATATCAGGTGGAACCCTAGATTGTTTTGCACGTTCAGAGGTAGCTGTGTCACCATGACGTACAGCTATATTTATCCCTAATTTCTCACCCCATCTAAGAGTTCTACGTAGCATATCTCTATTCAACGCTCTTAGAGGAGTTATATATAGAATGGATATACCTTTTCTATCATCTCTCTGATCTAAGAATTGATGGAAAACAGGTAATAGAGCTGCTTCTGTTTTACCATAACCAGTTGGGGCTATTAAAACAGTATTTAAACCAGAGAGTATAACAGGTATAGATTCTTGCTGAGGGAGAGTCGGATTGATGATATTCTCTTCTAAAAGTAGCTTTTGAATCATTGGATGTAGAAGAGAGAAAACCGAGTTCATATCCAAAAAAAATATTAGAAGATGTAATATAAAATATTATATGTTATTGATAGCAGCATAGAATATTAAACCCATGCCAAACCAGAAGATGGATAATAGATAGTATATAACATTGAATGGACCAATGATTACACCAACAGCTAATAATATCAAAGGTAGTATAATTAGTAGGAATAAAGTTAACAACTCTCTCATTTTTTTGGATAACGTTAGCTCCATGTTACATCAACCAGATAGGGGTTAAATCAACATTTATTATTTAAGTTTAACCGGTTTTTTTCATTTTATAGATTGCCTATTGAACCAAGTGAGGATCCATCTAGTAGATATACTTGTGCTTCCGAGAGATTTATAATATTTTTTAGAGGACCAACTATACCTTCTTTATTTACAGCTATACCTCCTAGTAGAGGGTTGAAAGTAGGTATGATAATAAACTCTATGTTTTCATTCCATGTTTTATATTTCTCATTTGTTTTATCTTTATAGAAGAAGCCTTTCACCCAGCATGGTTCCATGTTTGGTAAGCCTAGGCGGTCAGTTAGTTGAATAGAGGGATGAGTATGACCAAAGATTATATATCTAGAATTCATAAGTTTTTCATTAGGCCATCTATGACCATGTAGGAAACCTATATTATTGAAGATGAATCCATCAGAAGGATGGATTATTATATCATTAGGTAGAAGTTTCTTAAGGTTACCATCATGATTTCCAGGTGTTATATGGATTCTTGTATATTCTTTTATAGCTTCAAAGAAATTCTTTATCTCTTTTTTCTCATAGTAGGAGAATGATGGAATAGTATGTTTAACATCACCTAGGATAAATAAATCCTCTGGTTTCCATTCTTCGCATAAATCTATTAACCTCTGCTGCATCATCCATGTTTTTGAACTTACATATATACCATATTCTCTAAGTTCTTTTTCAATACCTATATGTAGATCTGATATTACAAGGGTTTTTGTTTCATAGATGAATAAAGCAGGTGTATCTAGGATAGGCTGAAGGATCATAACTATAAAGGTGTAGGTATAAAGAGGAGGAAAATATTGAGTAGCATAGTTGTATATAAGGCTGCAAAGATCCAGATGAATGGTATCCCTATAGATTTAGAGATGTGTTTATTTGAGAAATTTAGATAATATAGAATAAAATTGATGATAATAGCAACTGGTATGCTACATGAGATATATCCAATAGCCCATATTGTAATTTGTAGTGCTGCAAATGCACCTGTTATAATAGATAAGTTAGATAGAGAGGAGAGTAAACTCATACCTAATTGATAGTTAATCTCTTGATCCAATAATATAAAGGTTGCTATTATAGAGATAATGTGGAGTATTATTAGAGAGATTTTGATTTTCTTATCTATATGATATGTTTTATCTCTATGTGGTATCCTCTGTTTTAGTATTAAATGTTTTAGTAGAAGAAAAACTATAGCTATAATCCATAGTATAACTGCTAGATATGGAAGTCCTATACCATGTGGATCATCTGCTGCTTGGCTATTATAGAAGTGATCACCTAGGAAGAAGAGTTTTCCATTGCCAGATATTTTATTAGAGAATTCATCTATTGATATAGTATAATCTCCACTTCTTATAACACTGAAACTATGATACTTTTGAAAGGTGTTACTTATTATGATATTACCACCTTCTTCATCTATAATTATCAATGCCCCATTGATTATCGATGATATCTTCGGTAGTATACCATAGTATGGTATATGGAAATCCTCTAAATATTGTGAGGGTATTTGATTTAATAATGCTGTAGGGTCTATATCTTCTACAGAAGGAGTTATTATAATAGTTAGATTAGAAGGCGAAGAGATGGGTAGTAATGCTGGTTTCTCTGTGAAAGATAAATTATCATCTTCTATTAATAGAATTATATTGGAGTTTGTTTTATTCCATACTTCTATATTATTTGAATCTAAAATTTTTATTAGAGATTCATCAGATAGAGGAACAATAGCAGAGATGTCTCCAAGGTATCTAAGATGAGTAGGAGTTTCTGCTAGAATAGCTAGCATAGGAGTTTCCATGTTATCTATAATAGATGTAGATAAGATAGAAGATAAACTATACTTATATTGCTGATTAATCTTTACTCCTCTACCATTGGTTCCAAATATACATTGTTCTGTTTGAATATCTACATTATAGAAGATAGTGGTGTTATCAATAATTCTTTGTATATCATCAAAGGAAATAAAATCTTTATCAGGTAGATCATTTAGTAGATCTAAATCTATAATCGTAACTTTATCTACATCATCGAAATAGGTGTCTCCTATTATAGGTATTGCATGAGGATTCTCAAGTATAGAAGTATCAAAAAGATTTCCTATAAGAGGATTATCTAGTATATCTTGATAGGAGGAGAGGTTGATGAAAGAATCTGCTTCTACTCCATATATTATCCCATTTACATCTAGTGATCCTATAGAGATAGGCATCATATCATCATCTAAGTTAACTTGAAAATAGGTAGATGTAGAGAGGATTTGAGCATCTATAGTATTAACTGCGGATAGAATTAAAAGACATCCCATCCATATTTTTAATGAATGATTCATACTGTAGAAACGATATAGTATGGTTATAAATATTTTTTTAGAACAGCTGGTATCTCATCTATTATATCCGTTGCAAGTAATCCATAGGATTTCCTCTGGAATACATTGTTTCCAGCTTCGCCATTTAGAAAAGCTGCTACTCTCATAGCGTATATAGGTTTTAGATTCTTTGAAAGCAGAGCACCTATTATACCTGCTAATACATCACCTGTACCTCCTACAGTCATCGCCACATTATGAATCTTATTATATTTTGTTATACTCCCATTGCTTAATATATCTATATATCCTTTTAGATATATGGAAATGCCTAGTTTAGAAGCCCATTGAGATACCTTATATCTACGTTTTTCTTCATTATCAGGAAGTTTTATTCCAGTTAACTGCAGGAATTCACCGGCATGTGGTGTGACAACTGTTTTAGAGTTTTTGATTATAGATGGATCTCTGCTAATAGCTTTGATAGCATCTGCATCAATGACAAGAGGTTTATCTATATCAACTATATATTTGATTACATCAGTTAAAACTTCTAGGGTTTCATCCGCTCCTCCAGCTCCAGGTCCTATTACAACTGCATCTGCCAGTTTTATATAGTTTTTAATAGCTTCTATATCATCATAAGTTATTTTTTCCTCTGATATAAGAGGTTTAACAATTATATTTGGAGAGTAAGAAGCGATAATTGAACTAACTCTTCTGGGAGAAGCAACGTAAACTAGATCTATTCCAGTACGTAAAGCTGCAAGTGCAGATAAAGCTGGAGCACCAGAGTACGGTCCCCCTCCTATGACTAGTAATCTTCCGTTTTCACCTTTATGAGATCTAATAAAAGGTTTAGGATAGTAGACTATTAAATCTCCTGGTCCAATATATTCAGAAGCTTCCCTAGGTATACCTATATCAACTATTTCTATAATACCGCTGTTCTTAGTATTCATTCCTTCTTTAACATCATGGAAGGTAACTGTATAATCTGGTTTAACAGATGTTTGCGTACCAAATCCCGTTGGAATATCTATAGATACTATTGGTTTCCCAGATTTATTAATCTTCGATACAAGAGAATCATAAGGTTCACGTAGAGATCCTTTTACACCTACTCCTAGTAGAGCATCAACAATTAGATCATTTTCTCTAATTAGATCATCAATCTTATCTAGAGAATCTTTTTTATAAAGAGAAATCCTTTTTCCATCAAGTTTATAATAGTTTCTTCTAGCTATACTACTTTTTATAGAATGAGTATCTCCAAGTAGAAACACCGTTACTTTAAATTTATCCAGTAGGTATCTTGCTGCTACAAAGCCATCTCCGCCATTATTTCCAGTTCCACATAGAAACAAGATTTTATCTTTAGATGGATACTGTTTTTTTATAAACTCTGCTACACCTCTACCGGCGTTCTCCATGAGAGTACTAGTAGGTATACCAAGATACTCGGTATTTATATCAAGAACATATACCTCTTTACTTTCAATCATACCAAAACATTAAACAATTTATATGCTATATATCCTTCGAAGTGTTAGATTATGTTACCTGGAAAAATGAATCCTAAGCAGATGGCTAGAATGATGAAACAGCTTGGTATCAAGGTGAGAGAGATTGAGGATGTTGAAAGAGTAGTCATTCAAACCTCTACAAGGGAATATATCTTTGATGAGGTAGAGGTAACTATGATGGATGCACAAGGATATAAAACCTATCAAATAGTGGGTACACCGAGGATAGTTGAAAGAAAACAAGGTATTCCAAAGGAAGATATAGAATTGGTTATGAATCAAACTGGTAAAACAGAAGAGGAAGCGAAAAAAGCCTTAGAGGAAACCGACGGGGATATAGCAGAGGCTATACTTAGATTAACCGGTGAATAGGTATGTAGAAAAGAAGATGTAGTATCTGCCATCGGCTTTTTCCAGTGTGCGATTTAAATAACCATCCGATCTATGATCTTATATGCAAAGAGTGCTACGATATAAGAGAGAAGGATAGATAAACATATGTCTAGATAATCAGTATATTGATGCAAAAACATATATTTTTATAGGATAAATTGTTACATAGTTTGTAATTTTTGACGTTAAATGGTGATATTAAAATGGCTAGGAGAAGTATTCAGCAAATGAAGGAGGATGAAAATAAGATAATCAATGAATTACAGAGGAACGCTAGAGGGAGTATAGATAATATTGCAGCTAAATTTAAATTTTCACGTCAAAAAGTATGGAGGATAATCAAAAGATTAGAAGAGACAAAGAAAATATGGGGTTATTCAGCTATAATAGATGAAGGAGAGTTAAATAAGAAAAGATTCATTATACTGGCGAAGAGAAGAGCAGAACCATTAGACGAGGCTTTATCGAAGATTATAGATCAAACATTACATGGTTTAGGAGAGGATATAGGTGTAAATATAGAATGCAGTAGTTTTCTACATGGAGAATACGATTGGATGTTTATAATTACAGCAGATGACATCAAAGCTGCTAAAAAATTCTGTAATCTATTTACTACAGAGTACAATAAATGGATAAGCGATATCCATCTAATAGAGGATATATTCTCTGTAAAAAAATGTGGTATCATAAATCCAAATATAGATAATTTAAGAGAGTTTATCTAAAGAATTCAAAAACTATGGGAAGGTATCAACAGCTTCTCTCTCCTCCGATACCTTATCATCCATCAATATCTGTGTCTTAAAAACAGTTTCTACATCTTCTGGTATCTCTAGGATGAATACTATCCTTTCTTTCATACCTGGTTTTAGAAGAGAGATAGATTTAATTGATGTTTTAAATGGAGAAGAATTTTGAAAAAAACCAGCTAAAACATCTATCTTCCTAGCAGGTTTCAACCCGAGGTTTTCAACTATAACCTCTGCTTTAATAAAATCTCCATATGGTGAACTTCTATATATTGTAATAGATTGATCCTTCCATATATGAAGTAGTATAGGTTTATCTAGTACAGGGTATACAGTAACGTTTTCTTTAGATTTATATGATAATGGCACCTCCCCTACTTTATAATTCCCAGTTGTCGTCTCTAGGAAACAATAGTCATCTATATATCTATCTATGTTACCTACAATGTTAACACCAACAGCCATATGATTTGGAAAACGTAGAAGAGAAACATTATAACCTAGGTTTTTAAGTAGAGAAGCTGTTAAAATAGCTTTATCTTCGCAATCTCCTCCACCGCCATTAGTATATAAGGTTTCTAGTGGATAAAATGGATATTCAATTGAACCATTATCAGGATCCTCTCTGTATTCTAGATGTTGGACGAAGGAAGCTATAAAATTTATTCTATCTACATCATCTTTAGGAGAATACTCTAATAGTTTTTGAGATAATAGATCAATGTATGTATCATCGTATGAATTGAAGATATAAACGCTATAATCCTCATAATATATTCTATCTAAGTTAGTATAATAGTTATATAGGATATCTGCAGAGGGTAGATAGATGTTATGCAATATATGTCTATATCTCCAGTTGAAGGTTTCTGTAGGAAGTATCTCACTAGGATTTAGATAAACATTCTCCATGCCTATTATATTGTTATCTATATCCAGTATTGTAAGATTCGCATAGGAACCTCTGGGGATATATTGGTAGAATATACAGTTTATCTCACCTTGTTTAAAAGGTAAAATAAAGGTAGGTAGAACCTTGCCATAGTATATGCTATCATTGACTACTAGTTTAACTGTAGATGGATATATGATGGTTTTTCCTTTATTGAAAACCTGGAAAACTATGATTCCTAAAACCCAACCTTTTTTATCCTCCCACCATTTTTGTTGATCAGAAAATAATAATAAATTTTTAAATTTAAAAGAAAAAGTTTTCTCATATATCTCATATATATGTGCTAGATCATATACCTTCAAGGTATATCTACCTGTAGGTATCTCATTATACTCGCCTATATCAAGTTTAGATGTTCTATCTCCACTATAAAATATAACATCTGAACTTAGAATATCATTATTGTTGTCATATAACTCTAGTATAACTTGAGAGGATGTAGAAAAATTTATTTTGATAGCAGGGAATCCACTATCATCAACTATCTCATAGGAGTTAATTGAGAAGGAAATAAAGGGAAAAATAGAGATACAACCAGATGTTAAGAGGAACAATAGAATTATTAATATCGGCAATATTTTTTTATATAGCATTAAGCTGTCACAGCGGCTAGTTTCTCTTCAATAACTTTACCAAGTCGTTTCATACCTTCTTCAATTCTATCGTTACTTGCATATGAGAAATTCAACCTCATAGATCTAGCTCCTCCACCGTTAACATAGAATGCTTTTCCATGTACATAGGCTACCTTGTTTTTAATAGCGTCAAGGAACATAACCTCTGTATCGATACCTTCTGGAAGAGTAACCCATGCGAACATTCCACCTTTTGGTTTATTACACTCGTATCCATCAGGGAAGTATTTCTCCATAGCTTTCATCATGATATCTCTCTTTGGTCTATACATATCGCAGATTTTAAGTATATGCAGGTCTAGGTTACCTTGACGTATAAATTCACTTGCAATAAACTGTGTAAATGTATTGGTACATAAATCTAAAGCTTGTTTACATAAAACCATCTTCCTAGTGAGTTCTTCAGATGCAACAGTCCAAGCTAAACGGAAACCTGGAGCTAGTATCTTTGAGAAAGTTGACATATATATTACTCGTCCTTCATCGTCAAAAGATTTTATAGGTTTAACATGGTCAATATCATAGGTAAGTTTTCCATAGGGATCATCTTCTATAACGATTAGATCATATTCACTAGCTATATCTACAAGTTTCTTACGTCTATTCTCTGACATTACTACTCCAGCAGGGTTTTGAAAAGTTGGAACAACATAGATGAATTTAGGTGTAATATCATCTTTCAAAAGTTGTTTTATAGTGTCTTCCAATATATCAACTTGCATTCCATCTTTGTCTAATGGTACACCTTCAAGGTTACTTTCATAACTTCTAAAAGCGTTTATTCCACCTAGATAGGAGGGTAATTCTACGATAGCAGTATCTCCAGGGTTTAAAAAGATCTTGCCAACAGTATCAAGAGCTTGTTGTGAGCCACTCATTATAATAATATTATCCTCAGTAACATCTTTCATACCATCTTTATATGCTCTTTCTGCAAGTTGTTCTCTAAGTTCTTTCAAACCTTGAGTTGTTCCATATTGTAGAGCTACTTTACCGTGGTGTTTCATAACATAATTTATGATATCCTTTAGACCTTCTATTGGGAAGGATCTAGGATTTGGTAAACCACCTGCGAAGGATATAATTTCTGGGTCCTGAGCGACTTTTAATAATTCTCTAATAACTGATTTCCTCATTTTTCCAGCTCTATCTGAATATAATCTTTCTAGGTTAACCATGTGTTTGTAACCTCCTACTTTTTTATTAATAAAAATTTTTGTGTCTATCAATCTCCCCTTGAAGATAAAATATTCTTCAATGTCTCATTAAATGCAGGCATAGTTTCTATTGTTTCTCTATCAATATTGAAACGATGCATGATTTCAACTGCAAGCGCTTCTTCATATGAAAAATCAGAGAGATCACCTACAAACATACGTGAGGTTTCATTTATATCTAATATTTCATCATCCATATCTATCAATATGGTATACAAAATATGATTTAATAAATTTTGCTTTTATCTTGGGGTGCTGTTAACTTAAGATTTTAATCCCATCCCACTTATTCCATAGTTTGAGGTGTCTCACATATGGAATGGGATGGGATTGAGGATATTAAAAGACTTTTAAAAGAAAAAATATATCGTTCAAAGGGAGAGGACACCTATAGATATCATACTATACGCTGTGTTTCTCTATCTAGGTGGTCTCTCACTAGGAGGAGTGAAAACAAGACTTATTGGTATAACGAGAAGTCGAACCGCTATCTGGAAATAGTATTCAAAAGGTTTGGTAATGCTGTCAAAGGGAAACTTGCTGATGATCTCCCCTCGGTAATCATTGCTGATGAAACCACTGTTTCAAGTGAAAGATTATGCATTTATGGTTTTGGTATGCTATTGATCCAGAAACAAGAAAGATATTTCAATTGGGAAGATCACCTGGAATCGAACAAATACCGTGTGTAAAAAATTCTTTCAAGAAATTGAACAGATATATG
>QMTB01000003.1 GCA_003649845.1 Thermoplasmata archaeon
GGTGTATATGTGAATGATCCATTGTTATTCAAGGTTAATATTCCATGTGAGGTGGTGCTTATTAGTACTGCTGTTAATGGGTTTGGTCCGCTATCTGGGTCGTTATCGTTACTTAGTACTCCTTGTGCTGCTACATTAAGTGTTGTATCTTCATTGGTTGTATATGAATCATTATTGGCAATAGGTATATCATTTGTACCTATAACTGTGATAGTTACAGTAGCGTTGTTAGAATAATTAGTTCCATCATATGCTTGATAAACGAAGGTGTCTACCCCATGGAAATTTAGGTTAGGTGTATAGGTAAATGAACCATTTCCATTTAGAATAACAGAACCATTTGTTGGATTAGTTATAAGTATAGCTGTTAGATTATCACCCTCTATATCAGTATCATTAGATAATACTCCTATGCTAGCATTTATATTAAGAGGAGTATTCTCTTGAGTTGTATAGGAATCATTATTAGCTACAGGTGGATCATTAACACTTATAATGCTGATATTTACAATAGCTGAATCTCTACTAGAATCATCATCCTCTACTTGGTATTCAAAGGAGTCAGAGCCATAATAATTAGCATCAGGTGTATAAAGTATTTCTCCAGTTGTAGTGTTAACATTTGTAGTTCCATGGTTTGGACTACTTATAACTGTGACAGATGATGGGTCTAGTGTTCCATCAGTATCATAATCATTATCAAGTACATGAATCCATATAGGTGTATCTTCATTTGTAGTAACAAAATCATCTGCTGCTACAGGTGGAACATTTGATACATTTATCAATTTATATGTAGTATTTGATACTCCATCATCATCGGTAACAGTTAATGTAACATTATAGATTCCATCATCAGCATAAGAATGCGTAGCATTCCTATCTGTTGATGTATTACCATCGCCGAAATCCCAATGCCAGTAGACAATATAGCCATCAGGATCACTAGATTGATCTATAAATTGAATTACATCTGAGGTATCTGGAAGTTCAGGATTATAGGTAAATTTAGCAATAGGTGGAACTGCAGATACATTTATCTGTTTTGATATTGTATCTGTCTCTCCATCATCATCAGTAACTTTAAGGAATACATTATACCATCCAGGGTTACTATATTGATGAGTTGGATTTTGATCACTACTAGTATTTCCATCGCCGAAATCCCAATACCAGGAAACGATTGTTCCATTTCCACTATCTGTTGATAAATCTATAAATTTTACAATATCTAGGGTATCTGGATGCAGGGGAGACCAAGTAAAATTAGCAGTCGGTGGATAAGTTGCCCATGGATGAAGAAGAGGATAATTATCTCTATTGTTATTTCCCTCTATATCATATGGTGTATCTATAATAGAATCATTATCACTATCATAGGCTCCTTCAGATGGTTCATTATAATCACTCCAATAATTACCACCTGAAGGATAACCATTATCCCATGTGTTTGTACAACCATCGTATGCTTGAGATACCTTATACCCTCTATATAGGTTATTATGATATATCTGATTATTTGTAGATTTTTGCAATGTATTCTCAATCCTAATAGTCTGTCCAGTATTATATGTTACATTTACAGTAACAGTTGTTATATTAGAATATGTTAAACCATCATATGCTTTGTATGTAAAACTATCTACTCCAATGAAATCTACATCTGGGGTATATCTAAATGATCCGTTTGAATAGAAAGTCAAACTTCCATTTGTAACACTGTTTTCAAGTATAGCTATAATTGGACTAGGTCCATCATCAGGATCTATATCATTCCTTAGTACACCTGGAGCTTCTACTAGGATAGTTGTTTCCTCATTTGTCTCATAAGTATCATTTGCTGTTATCGGTGATAAACCAATGCTTCTATAGGTTTTAAAGCATCCATCATTGTTTTTCATTTGTATCCAGTCTTCTCCCTTAGAAAACCATAAGCTACCTTTTGGATATAGATTATCTCCATACCCCCACTCATAATAATTGCTGCTATCTCCACCCGATGTATAAAGTACAATAGCATAAGGTCTATCTTTCTCTACAGAGATATCTGGAAAATCAAAGGTTATCCAGGAATATACTGAGTATACATTATACGGTGGTATACTAGTGGAAACTATAACGTTACCAGACACGTTTTTCTCTCTTACCTCTAAAATGATATCATTTGGAGGTATACCTTGCCTTCTAAGATAGATATCAATTTTTGTTAGAATTGTGGAGTTGGAGTAAAATATCTGAGCCGTTTTTTTAATATCATATATTTTAAGATCATAGCTATACACTGTCTGCTGTTGATCTACCTCCTCTGTTGAAGCATTAGCTTGCCTGACATAGAGATTAACATGGGCAATATTTGAAATTAAATTTTCATCATCTCTTACGGCGTATGTAAACGTATCATTACCATTGAATCCACTTGATGGGGTATATGTAATACTCCCATTGGATTCAATTATTGCAGTACCATGAGAAGGTGGGGTATTTATGGTGACCGTTGATGTATCTATTATTCCATCGGGATCATAATCATTTTTTAGTATGTTAACTAAGACAGGGGTGTTTGATAAAGTCCAGGCACTATCATCTATAGCAACTGGATGATGAGAGAAATCTGGTTTGATGATATTTCCTATAATAGTATTGAAATCTGATTGATCAAAAATATAGATTCCATATTCTCCATATATAATGGTATTAGATTTTATAAGATTATACGTTGAGTTTTTAATTCTCATTCCATAATCACAGTTGTTTAAAATTTGATTATAAATAATATTATTGTTCCAAGAGGAAAATATTCCTATTCCATCCTCATTATTAGTTATACTATTATTTTCCATTGTTATATTATATGAATTTATGAGGAATATCCCTCGAAGATTATTCAAGGTAATATTATTATTTGAAATACTAAAATTCCTACTGTTTACATTTAGATATACCCCGTAATCATTATTTGAAATTAAACTATTTTTTATCTCGCAATGGAAGCTAGCTCTGGCATATATACCGCTATCTGAATTATTGTGTATTATAACATTGGAGATAAGATTCCATCTGGCATTATCTAGCATTATCCCATAATAACTTCCATTTGTTATCGTGAAATTTGAGATGTAGACTGGATCAACATCTACCTTCACAGTATTATCAAGATTTCTCCCATCGATAATTGTTGTATCCTTATTTTCACCTTTTAGATATACTGATTTATTGACATGTATATTTTCTTGGTATATCCCACTATAAACATAGATTATATCGCCATCAGATGCATTATCAATAGCAGCTTGTATACTACTATAATTCCCTGGTCCAGAGCCACCGACATATAATGTGGATCCATTAAAAGAAGGAGCATCACCAATTGGAGATAGATTAAATTGTATGGATCTCACTTCACTAATATCTATGGAAGATGTTAATGAACCTCCACCCATATAGATAGAACCGATCATCATTATAGATGCTACCCAAGTAAAAATATACTGTTTTCTAAATAATATATTTGTCATTATATCACTAATCCTATGTGCGGCTATATTGGCTATATTAATACATTATACATTAAAATAATTTAAATCTTACTATATATTAAAATATTAATTAATATCCAATACTAGGTTAATATCCAGAGATTAAAATTTTTGATTTGAAAAACTTCAAATTCTCACTAGATAACTTTGATGATATATTTAAATCATAAAATGAGGTAAGGGTAGCTGATTTAGGTGGATGAAAAGGAGGTGACTATTGAATTCGCTAGTATAAATTTTAATCTACACTTGTTAAATAGAAAGTATGATAAAGGTAGCCTTTAAATAGGAAAAGCTGTATACTGGCTTACTCTAATCGATTAGGTGTCTCTATGGCTATGGGGATTAATGCTGCTAGGAAATTGAAGAAAGACAGAAAGAAGCAACGGTGGAGTGATAGATATTATAAGAAAAGGGTACTCCATTTAAAGGAAAAAGCAGATCCACTTGAAGGTAGTGCCCAGGCTAGAGGCATCGTTATTGAGAAAGTAGGTATTGAAGCAAAACAACCAAATTCTGCTATTAGAAAATGTGTTAAAGTACAGTTGATTAAAAATGGTCGTCAGATCACTGCTTTTGCACCTGGTAACAACGCTATTAGTTTCATTGATGAACATGATGAAGTATTAGTTGAAGGTATAGGCGGACGTATGGGTAGAAGTTATGGTGATATCCCTGGAGTTAGATTTAAAGTTATAAAAGTGAATGATGTTTCACTCCAAGAAATGGTTAAAGGGAAAGTAGAAAAAGCAATGAGACGATAAATATGGTAGAAGAGGAGAAAAAACTCTATAATTTTTTCCAGATGCTAGCGAAATATGATCCAGAGAGCGTTAAGATAGAAGACAAAGGTTTAGCTAGATATATGAACCTTGATACTAAGATAATATATCTAGGCGGCATTTATGCAAATAAAATGTTCTCTAAGGCAAAGGTTCCATTGGTAGAACGGTTAATCAACAATGTTATGCGAACGGAGAAATATAATGGTAAGAAGATTAAGGCATATAAGGTTGTTAGAGATGCTTTTGAGATTATAGAGCGGAGGGAGAAGAAGAACCCTATACAGGTTTTAGTTGATGCTATTCAAAATTCTGCTCCAAAAGAGGAGACAACTAGATTACGTTTTGGTGGTATATTGGTTCCAAAAGCAGTTGACACTGCCCCTCAGCGTAGATTAGATATAGCTCTACGTAACCTATGTTTAGGGGCAGTTGCAGCTACGCATAAAAATAAGAAAAGAATGGAGGTTTGTCTAGCAGAGGAGATTATAAAAGCTTCTAAAAATGATGTAACCTCCTATGCAGTGGCGAAGAAAAACGAAACTGAGCGTGTAGCTAAATCAGCTAGATAAATGGAGAGATGAACGATGGGTAAAAAAGAGGATAACATTCGTAAAGCAAAAGATTTGATGACAAAACTAGATCATATTAGAAATATTGGAATTGCAGCGCATATAGACCATGGAAAAACTACTCTATCAGATAACCTACTCGCTGGTTGTGGTATGATTAGCGAGGAGTTAGCAGGTAAACAACTTGCTTTGGATTTCGATGAACAAGAACAAGCTCGTGGTATCACCATTAACACTGCTTCTGCTTCTATGGTACACGAGTTTGAAGGTGAGGAGTATTTAATTAATCTTTTAGATACCCCTGGTCATGTTGACTTTGGAGGAGATGTCACCAGAGCTATGAGAGCTGTTGATGGTTGTATTGTAGTAGTATGTGCAGTAGAAGGAGCTATGCCTCAAACAGAAACTGTTATACGTCAGGCTCTTAGAGAAAATGTGAAACCTGTTTTATTTATAAATAAAGTTGACCGTCTCATCAATGAACTAAGGGTTACACCAGAGGAGATGCAAGAGAGATTTGTTAAGATCATTAGGAAATTCAATGAACTATTAAATAAGATGGCTCCAGAGGAGTTTAAAGGTAAATGGAATGTTAAACCAGAGGATGGTAGTGTTGCTTTTGGCTCTGCATACTACAACTGGGCTATCTCTGTTCCATATATGAAGAAATCTGGTTTAAATTTCAAGGATATATATGAGCATTGTCAGAATAATGATCAAAAAACATTGGCTAAGAAATCACCTATACATGAAGTAATACTTGATATGGTTGTTGATCATCTACCTTCTCCTAAAGAAGCGCAGAGGTATCGTATTCCAAATATATGGAGAGGAGATCTGGATAGTCCTATTGGTAAAAGTATGTTGGAAACGAGACCAGATGGACCTCTATCTCTTATGATTACAAAGATTATCATGGATCCCCATGCTGGAGAGGTAGCTGTTGGCAGACTCTATAGTGGTAAGATATCTAAGGGACAAGAGGTTTATGTTATAGGTAAACCTAAACCAAACCGTGTACAGCAGGTAAATCTAATGGTTGGAGCAGATAGAATACCAGTAGAGTTTGTTACTGCTGGTAACGTAGTAGCTGTTACAGGTATAAAAGATGCTGTTGCTGGTAGTACTGTTGGTGATACTCCTGATATGGAACCTTTTGAGAGGATTGTTCATATCTCTGAGCCAGTAGTAACTGTTGCAGTAGAGGCAAAACATACTAAAGACCTACCGAAGCTTATAGAGGTGTTAAGAACTATTTCAAAAGCTGATCCAAGTATACATGTAGAGATTAATCAAGAAACTGGTGAAAACCTTATGTCTGGTATGGGTGAACTACATCTAGAGATAACAGAATATAGGATTAAAAATGATTATGGTGTAGATATTGTTACATCTGAACCTATTGTTGTTTATAGAGAATCTGTTGCAAAGAAGACACCTCAGAAATTTGAAGGTAAATCACCTAATAAACATAATCGTTTCTATATTGAAGTAGAACCTCTACCAGAGAACATTATAAAGGCATTGTATAATAATGAGATTCCTAGTAATGTTAAGAAATATAAGAAAGAAGTTGTAAAAGCATTACAGGATTTAGGAATGGATAAAGAAGTTGCAAAAGGAGTTATCGCTATAGAAGGTTTGAATATCCTCACTGATGTAACAAAAGGTATACAGTATCTCTCTGAAACCCATGAGCTTATAGCTCAGGCTTTTGCAGAGGTTATGAGAAGTGGTCCATTAGCAGCAGAACCATGTCAAGGTTTATTAGTTAAATTAGTTGATGCTAAGTTACATGAA
The DNA here is from genome assembly GCA_003649845.1 of Thermoplasmata archaeon. Classification (GTDB taxonomy): domain Archaea; phylum Thermoplasmatota; class E2; order DHVEG-1; family DHVEG-1; genus B44-G15. The sequence goes on from QMTB01000003.1 coordinate 6,691, forward strand.
GATGCTATTCATAGAGGCCCCGCTCAGGTTATACCTGCTGTTAGAAATGCAATCTATGGTGCAATGATGACATCAGATCCTATACTATTAGAACCAATGCAGAAGGTGTTTATCAGTACTCCCCAGGAACTTATGGGAGATGCATCTAGAGAGTTAACTCAGAGAAGGGCAACAGTTAGAAATATGACTACTGAGAAGGATATGGTAAACATAGATGCTAAAGCACCTGTTGCTGAGATGTTTGGTTTCGCATCAGCTATTCGTTCAGCTACAGGTGGTAGAGTACTATGGAATACAGAGAATATAGGCTTTGAACCTCTACCAAAGGCCCTACAAGATGAGGTAATTAGAAAGATAAGAGAACGTAAAGGATTAAAACCTGAACCTTATCCTCCAAGCTACTATATGGATTAAAAAACTTCAATTTTTCTACCTAATTTTTTTTCATTATTTCTCCTCTTTAAATTTGGCTAAAATTTTTAATAATATTAATGTAAAGTAAACCAACGTATGCAACATTTTTCAAGGAGAATATGCTGCTTTTCATTTACAATATGAAGAAAGATATACAACATTAAGTTTCGTTTCCAATAAAATAGAATGTTAGTAATCTAGATTTATAATACAGTTAAAAAAGGTTTTAATACCCCTATCTCTTTTACAAAATTGGGTGGCGATGCACATGGAAAGAGGTGTTATACCGATTGATAGAAACTATGAATTTGAGTATAGATACTATGAGAGAGATCCAAATTTCAAATATTTCAATAGGAAATTCGAAGTTTTACTATTAAAAAAGAATGCATTGGGTAGAGAATATATTTTACATATGGATAATAGTGATACTAGGAAGATAACTCCAACTGTATATAAAGCATCTAGTAAGAAGAAGTATGATTTTGGTGTTACGTCTCTAAACTGGAATGATATAAAAAATACATTTCTTGATTTCGTAGTTGAAGAGATAGGCGAAAATAATAGGAAGATAGCGAAGAAAGCCTTAGGTAAACTTGCTTCTCCAAAGATTTAATCTGATGTTATACGATATTTACCATACGTTGGCTCATATATCCTTCCATCTCTCACCATTTTATCAAGGATCTGTTCAACTTTCTTTGAATCCATCCCTTGTGATTCTGCTTCAATTAGTATCTCATTTCTAGCTGCTAATCCTTCTTTTGATTCATTACAGATTTGTCTTATAATATCAATTATAGTTCTCATTCTCTCCTGCTGAGAATGACTTACACCTGTAGCTATGATATCTATATCTATTCTCCCTGTTTCATAGTCAAATCCAACTCTTCTCAGATAGGCGTTTATAATATTTATCGCTCTCCTTGCATCTTCTACTGTAACTTCATTACTTAATCTAACTCTTGCGCTAGCTTCAGCTAGTCTTACAAATGCTTCAAGTTGACGGGGTGTAAAAGGTACTGTTTCCTTTGATTGATTACGTAGATCTACATAGTAATCTTTTATTAAATCCATAGCTTCTTCTTTCATAACTGGAAATACATTTCTCTTAGCATATGCAACATATTTCCTTATAAACTCTGGAGAAAAAGTTGGCATAACAGATTCCATAAGTTCTTCCTTTTCCTCTACAGTATATCTAGTTTCCCTTGATTTAGAGATATTTTCTTGCATCTCCCCAGCTTTATGGGTTCTAAGAACATGTGATGCTAGAGCAGTATCCCTCTCTCTACTAGGTTTATCTACAATAGAAAATATCAAATCAAATCTTGATAGTAAAGCTGGTGGCATATTAATTTGCTCTGCTATAGGTATAAAATCATCAAATCTACCAAGTTTTGGATTAGCTGCTGCTAATACAGAACATCTAGATTTTAATGTAGCATTTATACCAGCTTTTGCAACTGATATCTCCTGTTGTTCCATTGCTTGATGTAGAGAACTTCTATCCTGTGGATCCATTTTATCAATTTCATCTACACAAGCTATACCCATATCAGCTAATACTAGAGCACCTGCTTCAAGTGTCCAATTTCCCTCTCCAAATTCATCTCTCACAGCCGCTGCTGTTAAACCAGCAGCAGAGGATGCTTTACCAGATGCATAGATGCTACGTGGAGCTAGTTTTGACATATAATGGAGCATCTGTGATTTAGCAGTACCCGGGTCACCAACTAGTAGAGTATGGATATCACCACGTATATATGATCCATCTGGCATATGTTTAGCTATACCTCCAAATAACTGTAATACAAGAGCTTCCTTCTCAACTTCTAAACCATAGATAGTAGGTGCCATACTTTGCCGCATCTTCTCATATATCTCTGGATCCTTACTCACCTCTAAAATTTCTTTTTCATCTTCTTCTGTAATCTCTACTTCTTCAAAAGCTAGTTGTTGATTCTCTATGCTAACTGCCTCCATAATTTTATCAAAAGATGTTAGACGAAAGGTTCCGCGTCTACGTTGTATAGAATGCAGTATACCATTTACAATTACTCTATCCCCTGGTGATATCTCTCCTACTAGGTCATCTTCTAGATAAACTGTTATCCTCTCTGGTTGGGCTCCTCCTCTAAGACCCTCCGGGTTTTCCTGTATCTCTATCTTCTGGAAATCAATAAAAGTAGAATGCGCAGTGGATAGTTTAAAAGAAGATACCCTACCGCACCCACCTTGATCCTCATAACACTCTAATGGTTCTTTTAATATATCTTCATCTTGTTCTACTCTTATTATAGCGCCACATTTTTGACATATAAATGCAGCTACCTGTAGTTTTGGTCTGACCTCTGTACGTTTTTTAACAAGTCCTTCTACAGCTTTTAGTTTACCAAGATGTTGAGCTCTAATATTTCTTATACCTATATGATGTAAATCAGGTAGATCTGTTACTCTAAAATGAAGTTGTATCTTCTGTCTAGCAGCTACATCAATATTCTTCAAAGCTTCTTCTGCATTAAATATAGTTTTACGGGGATCTTCAGTTAGTTGTTCTGCTAACTCTGGGGCTGCTCTATCAATATCCCAATATTTTACATATATACTCTTCTTCTCTGGATATTCAAAAGCTACAGTTTCTATCTCTGATTTATAGTATTCCTCGAAGAAATTCTGCCAGATATCGACGAGAGCAGGGTCTTTTAGTAACTTCATATTTTAATCACCTCTGAGATTGAGAGATATTGACGGGTGTAGAAACCCCTCGAGTGGATGCACGTTTCATCCATTGATTACCCATCTGCCTTCTCAACCCCGTTCACCCTTTGAGCATCGGTAGTTTGCGGTAAGGCTGCTCACTTCCGTGCCTCGCCCGGTTCCCGCAATAAAGATGAGTGTATAACCCTCCGGTTATACAGACTCATCACCTCCAATCCCAAAGGACAGGGTTTCATAGTCGGACAGATGGATCAATGGATGCTCGTTACACCGCCTCTCAGGTTCGACCCCAGCGTATCGGCGATTTCTGGTTACAGGGAACGCCTACCTCCCCGGTCTATTCTACACCTCTCGTCATCTCTCATATCCTTATTATAAGGAACGTCGTATAATAGTTAATAAGTTTCGGAAGAATTGGAAGAAGATTAGAGCCATGGAGATAGATAGAAAGGCTATATCTCTAGCTATATAAATCCATGCCTGCGAGAGGTCATCTCCACTGCCAGATGCAGCAATCTTACCAGCGTAATAGGAATCTACGATCAATAGAAACACTGCTATTGCTGCTATGAAGAATAAAACTATGTTTATATAGAAAGACCAGCGGTACCAGGTTCTTCTGCTTATATGGGTAATTTTTTGCTCATCCATAATATATCTCAACTCCATCTAACAATACAATATATATATTTGAAGATTATGCATAAAAAGACATCCACCGAAGATATAAATTACTATATTTTTTTATGTGATATAAAAATTCTATAGGAAATCTGTTAATCTTGTTTTTCTAACTTTATCACTCATAAATAGAGAGTTAATAGATTTCTCAACTAGTCTTATACGTTGATAAGCATAGGGTGGTATATGATATTTTTCAGCTATCTCCTTAGAGATATCGAGATATTTTTTCACAGATTTTTCATGTACTGTAAGACTTAGTTTACCATTACATTTCCTGCATCTACCTGATAACGGTATCCTCCTATATGTTATATTACAAGTTGGACATCTAACTGATTGTTTACTGAAAGCCCTTAGATTACCTAGTATATCAGGTAGGAAATGTCTTTCTATAACCTTATATGCTACATCTGCTTCATCAACTGCTCTAATTTTTGCTGCAAGTTCTAATTGTGCGTTCATCTTATCCATCATAGTTTTCAAGGTTTTATATCTAGATGTTTTTGGACCCATTGAGATATCACTAGTATCATGAGTGAAACCAAAACCTTCATATTGCATAGCGGTACCAAGTTTTGTTGAAACAGTACCCATTATATCTTCTAACTCTTTAGGTTTTGCATGTCTAAGCGTAGCTTCATAGAACTCTAATGGATATCTCGCTAATGTATCTAGATTATGTGCTTCTTTATCTACCTCTGCAGGATCAAGACGAGTAGTAAGTATCAATGGTAGATCCATTCTCCCTCCGCGTTTATCTGGTATATATGCATGGGAGAAGTTTAATAAAGCATCCATCAGTAGCATAACTCCATCTTCATCTCCATCGCAATTTCTACGTTTAGCAGCATGATAATATGGATGTGCAAAACATACCTGTGCATCAGTGAAACCAATTATCCTTGCTAGAGAACCAGCTGATGTATGTGGTGCTAAACCTATAACAAGATGACCTATTAGATCCTCTAATTTCCTAACTTTATAGAATTTCTCTTGATTATAAAATTTCACCAGTAGATCATCTATAAAATTTGCTACTTTCATAAAATATTCAGCACAGGCTTTAGAGATAACTATATCCTGTACTTTAAGTTCACATATCTGTTCTTCATATTCTAAAGGTTCACCTAGATAATCATGTGTATACCCGAGTTTATATAATTTATCAATGGATACATGGATCTCTCTAGGTTTAAAATGCGTAAGTGGTGCATCTGTCATATCAAATCTTATAGTCCCATCTTTGAATACTGTTACATCATGTCTAGCTCTCAGTATACCTTTCTCTAAGGGTTCAGGTGTTTTATATTTAGATATTGTTCCCTGTACACCTTTAATATTTTCAGGTATATCTCTTAATCTAAGTTTCTTCCTTGCATCCTCTAATTCTGTAGATATATTTATTTCAAAAAATTCTATTCTATTCTCTATCTGTTCTGTATGAGCACCACATTGACATTGTATTTTATAAGTTGTACGTCCACATTTTGGACACCTTCTCTTCCCAGCTTCCACCTCTATATGGTTGTATTCTGCTGCTTTACTGAATAAACGTTGATTTGTTCCATAGTGTCCAAGTGGAAATAATACATGTGGAGGTGGTCGCATTTTCCTCTCTGCTGCTTTCTCAGGTCTACCCATTCTAGTACCTATACGAAACGGCGCTTTCTCTCTAATTATTAAACCAGATAGATGAGAAACTAGGGATATAGTATCCTCCAAGTTTTCCTCTAGAAAATGTATTCTATCTGTTTCTATAATCTTTTTATCTTCTATATCTAAACCTAGGCATCTTATAAGTGGTAAACTATATCTATCAATAGTTATATTGTCTATCTTCTTTTTATGTAATACTCCAAGATCTACTAGTATATTTTTAATATAAGGATCAGCTGGTAAAACGAGATTATCATCCTTATCTATAACCCCGTTTTCTCTAACAAATTGTGATAATTCTTTCACCTGTAATGGTGTTATATCATGCCAAAATAAATTATAATCCGGATGAAGTGGTATATTATATTTTAAAGAAATTTCAACTGCATCTTTAAACGTTGGATGTTTAAGATCGATATCCCTAGAGAATATTTCATTTATTTTCTTCTCTGTTAAACTATCAACTTCTTTTATCTTCAGAGGAGTATATTCTAAAGGCAGTAGATTTAATTTTTTCTGTAATTCCTGTATCCACCATTCATAACTATAAGATGCCCTAGGTAGCAAAGCGTTATTCTCTAGGAATTCTCCATATGGTATGAGTATTTCTCCGATGTCAACTATCTCTTTAACAATTGATAGATCTACATTTTTATCTCCATTGAGCTGTATGAAATCACCATTGTTCAGTAGAACTAGTGGTCCATCTAATTCATCACATGGTGTACCAATAGTTGCTTTCCCAGGTCTCTCTGTTTTCATCTGTGTACCAACTGCTATGAAATCGTTGAATAAACGCATAGATGCTGGGCTAATAGCAGTTGATGCTAACCCTCCTGTTCTTGCTCTGCCATATCTTAAACGGAATCCTCCCTTTCTTGATGGGTATGCTAATACTGGTCTACCTGCTATAACCTCTCCGATATATTTATCAGAAGGAGGTATCTCTGGTATACTATTCTTATCATTCTCTCTATCACTGTTAGAATTTTTATTTATAAATGATTCTAGGAATTCCCATCCTTTTAATTTTAGATTTTTAACATGTTTTAAAAGTTTTGGTGCCTTTAGACATAAACCTTCTGCTATAACTAAACATGCTCCCCCTCTAAGGCGATTGGTTCCAACTCTTGATAGGTCTCTATTGCCAGTTACTTCTTCATCTTCTGTACCTTCGCCATTTATACATATAGGACAATTTTCAACTATTGTATGTATCTCTTCAACACTAGGTGTATATTGAAGATGTTGCACTCTTTTATATAATGGTATCTCTTCTTTATACCGCTCTATCTCCTCTTCTGTTGGCTTATATCTATCAATCCCTAATTCTCTGCGTACTACATCAGCTATAAGTACGCTCATAGCTTGTCCTGTACCGCCTGCGCTTCTAATTGGACCAGAGAAATATAGATCAACATAATTACTTCCATCAAAATTTTTACCTAACCTAACTTCAGCTATACCTTCAAGAGGTGCAACTAATACCCCTTCTGTTAGAATAGCTAATCCTGTTCTAATAGCTTGATCTAAACCCTTCTCAACAGATGTAAAATCTCCTTCTCTGACTATTTCTCTAGCTATCTCTAGCGACACTAGTTCTCTATTTCCTAATCTCCTAGTGGATTCCCTTATCTTCGGAGCAATATCTTTTGGTCCAACTAATTCTTCTACTCTAGCTGCTAGATCTAAAGCCTGAGGGATCTCTACATCTAACTCTGGATCTAACCCTTTTTTACGGGCTTTTCTAGCGATCTCATAACTTCTATCGATCTCCTTTTGAAGAGAATCAAAATATCTTTGCATCTCCTTACTTAAGGCAATCTCACCATCCATCTCTTTAGTCCTCAAAAAACCTTTGATATCCCTACATTAATATGGAAAACCGTTTAAAGTTTTATTGTTTTTTGTATCAACATTTTTTGTATTAACCTGGACTCTACTATTAGAATAGAATAAAAGATATAATATTTTAGATTGAATTAATTTTTTATCTTACACCGTATGGTAGATATTCTCTACCCAGTAATTCTCTAGCTATGATTATACGCATAATATTAAGTGTACCTTCAGCTCCTATAGAATAGGATCTCACTCCTCTTATACCCATTTCTATTGGATATTCTTTTGTATAGCCTATTGCTCCAAGCCAATTTGCTACTTCATTCATTGCATTAAAAGCATATTGAGGAGCTTTAAGTTTACTCATAGCAGCATATAAAGCTATATTATGATGAGAGAATTTATTCTCCTGGTATAGTTTATCCATCATCCAAGCTGCTTTATAAACTATAAGTTTTATACTTTCTATATTAGTATAATGTTCTGCTAATGGGAATTGTATACCTTCGAAACTCCCAATTGTTCTACCGAAGGATTTACGTGTTTTGATATAATCCATACCGATTTCTAAAGCATTTTCTGCTGCACCTATACATGTTGCACCTATAAGTGTTCTAGCGGCAGAGAATCCTTCCATGGCATAGTAGAATCCTTTATTTAATTCTCCAACTAGGTATTCCTCTGGTATATGAACATCCTCCATTTTAAATCCACCAGTTGATATACCTTCCCGCCCCATATCTTCTAGTAATGTAGTGGAGATTCCATCAGTATCTTTTATAGGTATAGCAAACATGGAAAAACCTTTATGTCCCGCAGATGGATCCGTCCTTGCTAATGTCAGATGAACCCCTCCAAGTTTCTCTGATTCAGCAACTCCACTGATGAACATTTTTTCGCCATTTAGAATCCATTCTCCATTTCTTCTCTCTGCTTTAGTTTGAAGAGCTCCTACTATATCTGATCCACCAGTTGGTTCTGTCACTGCTATACCACAGAATGCTTCTCCTTTTGTAGCTCTTGTTAGATATTCTTTTTTAACCTGGGGGGTTCCATATCTATTTAGTATAAAACCCCATGCTGCTTCAACAAGATACAGTACTGGTATGGATAAACTTATATCTCCTCTACCTAGTTCCTCTGCAGCTATACAACTCATAATCCAAGATAAATCCACTCCGCCGTATTCTTTAGATACAGTTGGTGCTAATAAACCAAGTTCACCCATTTTTTTTAATAGGGAATCTGGTATCGATCGGTTTCTCTCTATCTCTCTAATTTTAGGTGTAATATTTTTTTCAGAGAATTCTCTAACTGTTTTACGCCATAGTTTTTCTTCTTCTGAGAATTCAAAATCCATCTTAATTTCCTCCTCTAGGCACAGTTATACTACCTTGTGGTAAAACTATTATTCTAGGTTTTCCTCCTCTTTTTCTAATGATATTAATTGCATCATCAACTGCTTTCTGTATATCCTTATATGGTTTCATCAGAGCTTTTCTTACAGTATCTTCATTCAAACTAGTTACGGCCCATATATCTGCCCAGGTTGCAATCTCTGCTATCTTCGCTGCTTTATGGTAACCAAGTTTATAGCCTTTTTTAATTATTTCATACACCTCATCTGGTTTAGATGCTTTACTAAGTAGTTTTAGAAAGGTGTCATCACCCGCTCCATTTCTACATTTTGAAACCAATATAAGTATACCATTTTCTTTTAAAGCTAGTTTACCATTATCAAGCGCCTTTTGAGATTGATATAAGTTTATATCTAAAGGTGGAGGTGCCACTGTTATAACGATATCTCCCTTCTCTCTAAATGGGACAGAGAAAACTTCATTGGCATAAGGTACTGCTTTTTCAAAGGATGCATGTAGTTCACCTGCAGTGGCAGCGTATATCTTGCGGTCATTTGTTACAACTGTTTGCAGAGAGAAAACATTTAATCCTTCCATTATCTTATCTGCAATCTCAATCATATCCTCATGTACAGGATTTCCTTTTAAAGCAAGGCTTTTAGCTTCTCTATTTAATGCAAAACTATGATTCAGTTCAATAGTTTTAAAAGCAGATACTCCTGGTATGAAGGATTTCCTACCGCCGGTATAACCTGCAAAATAATGAGGTTCTACACTACCAATGATAAATATATTTTTATATTCGTATAATATTGGATTTACTAGGATTTTTGTACCTCTACTTGATATCCCTTTATATATCATATCATTTCTTCTGGAATCATGAACAATGATATTTTCTTTGAAAACCTCATAGTTTTCTCCAAAAATAAATCTATATCCTTTCTCTGTAGGTGGTTTATGTGAACCAGTTGCAACGATAAACTTTACATCTGGATGATCTAATAGTTTTGATGATAGAATCTCTAATATTTTAGGTGTTGGAGTAGGGCGTGTAGCATCATTTACTATAACTAATAGATGTTTGATTTTCTCTATGAATTCATCAAAAGATTCTCTACCTATAGGATTATTAAGTGCATTAAGAATAGTAGTTTCCTCATCTTTAACCTTAATTTTTTTAGGTAGAAGAATATCATAGTCTCCATCTATCTCAATAGATGTCAGTTCTTCTCCATATGGTATATCGATTTTCATAGATTTGACACCATTTTGTTAAATCCGAATATTTCTTTATAATTTATAGTGTTTACTTCAACTAGGTTTTTTCTTCCTCCATTTTATAATGGAAACTAAGATGAGGAAAGTAACGATTAGGCTAGTAGTATTCCCTATAGAATAGATTATATTTCCTATAACAATTGTATATATTGACAATAAAATTATCCCTATAAATAGTAAGAGGAAGAAAGAAAAACTTAGATCTTCAACTGATCTGGTTTTAAATGTTTTATAAAGTTGAGGTATACTTGAACAGGATATTATTAGCACACCTATTAAACCTATGATTTCAATTAACAGAGGAACCAATTTTTCTAACCTCAGGGTTATGTCATCTTATAAATGTGATATAAACTCTTCTATCACCTAGGAATATAAAAGGACACATGTAAGGAATATATGTTATTCAATTAAAATTATTTAAAATATTAATTTAACCAAGCAATTATATAAAATACTCTAGTATATAAGCTATTTAAATAATAGAGAAATATTTAAATATTCTCTCTTTGTTTTGATATAATGAAAAAACAATTGAAGGGAACATATAGGGGGCTGAAGAGGTATGGAAAAGAAAAATAAGAAATATTTTGTTATAATATTATGTACGCTAATGATCCTCTCTGCACTACCTGTCTCTCAATCTTCTAGTACAAAAACAACCTATAAAGGAGCAGTTTATATAAACAAATATGATGAAAAAACAGGTAGAATGACAAAAGAACTATTAAAGGAAATGAGTATAGATGAAATAGAAAAACTTGTAAATGAATTACAAGAGGTATTTGAAAGTAACTATGGATTAGAAGAGAAAATAACAAGATCAGCCTCTCTACTAGAAAAATATGATATTACACCAGATGATTTTCATATACAGCAATATATTCAATACATAAAAAATATTATAGACAATAAAAACACTTTAGACCAAGTTGGAGCCAAGATTATTGCTCCTTCTGTAAATGCTATGTTTTCTATAGGTGGACCAGTAGTTTATGCTTGGCCACCAAGGGTGTTCTTAATTGAACCATTTGAAGCATATCTAATGAAAATAGGCGACTATAATTTCACTTTATATCAAGATTCCTATGCAAGTCTAGGAATGGTAATGCTTGGAAATGGTTTCTTATTCTCAACAAATGGTGTTGTAACCTCTACCATTCTAAACAATGGTTTTATATTTATATGTCTAGGTTACATTGGTATGTTCCTTGATTTCTATGTATACACACCATATCCTAATGAGAAACCTAGGAGGATAGCTGAATTTATGCTTTCATTTTCACTAGGATCCGTGATAATACCATATTAAAACAAAATTTTAAAAACAATGGTGGCCATAAATTTAAATTAGTATACCATCATCATAATCTAGATGCCTTCATCTAGAAGGAGAAGTACTATGCAATCTAAAAAAATAGTAGCTCCTATAATTTTTATACTACTAGTATCAAATATTAGTTTAGCTATCCATATCTCTAGTTTACATAATCCTCTAGATGGAGGTTGGCTTGAAGAAATAGATGGAGTGAAAATCCTTCATATATCTGGATCACACTATGATATGGGATATCAACATGGTTATCTACTAAAAGATGAGTTTAGAGAAAACCTTAGAGCTATATTAAACTATAGTGAGAGTAAAGGATTTACATTTAATCGTCTTCTAAATATATGGAATATAATGAAAAACTATGTACCTCAGGAATACATTGAGGAGCTACAAGGTCTTGCTGATGGAGCAGGTGTGTCTTTTAATGATGTTGCTGCATTGTATATAGCTTATGAATGTAACGGGTTAATGGAATGCTTTGGAATAGTTGCATGGGATAACGCTACTAGAAATGGTGATTTAATTCATGCTAGAAGTTTTGATCTACCTTTCTCTATAAAAGATCCTGTCACTGGTAAATATGTACATGAAAACTCGGTTTTAATAGTTCGTAAACCAGATGATGGTTATGCGTCTATAAGCCCCTCTGTAGTAACTAGGTTAAATGGCGGTGGAGGTGTTAATGAACTGGGTATAGCATATGGGAATCTCATCAGTTGGTCTAGAGATCAATCTTTCAATGGACCACCTTTCATAATTAGAGCAGAAATGGTTTTAGATCATACGTCAACGATTGAAGATGCTATAAAAATGGTAACACAAAATAGGACATTAGGTTGGAACTATATTATCTCAGATAAATCCATTGGTTACGCTATAGAAACAAATTCTAATATATTCTATATGGGTAGTTGGGATAACCCAGTTGAATCCCTTGGTCCGTTTTGGAGTATAGATCATGTTGTTAGAAGAACAAATTTCTTTATAGATCCAGCATTAGCATCTTCACAGAGAGATAGATATAACCCCGGTGGACTAATGGGTTTAATAAAACTATTAGTAGCTTCAATGGATATGTTTCTACCTAATATGAAGAAACATGTTAATTTCGATCCTGATTTAATCTATCCAATGTGGAGATTATATAAGACGATGAGTAGAGAAATAGAGAGAGAGCATGGTAATCTAAATTTATCTAACACTATTTCCATGATGAGAAAGGTGTATAGTGGTAGAACAGATCTTCTACTCAAAATAATGGAGAGGGTAGGTAAAGGGAGAGGATTTGCAGAATCCTGGAATCAATGGGTTTATAATCCAGAAACAGGTGATATGTACGTTAGCTTCGCCACCTCTGATAGATATGCATATGAAAACCCATTGCACTGTTTCAATATATTTGATCTACTAAATGCTCAACCTCCATGATGCAAATTAAATTTAAATTAAAAAAAGAAAGAGGATAATAATATTATATTAAACAATTTTTATTGGCTTATCTGATAATTCTTCCATTTCTCTTCGAGTTTAGGGTCAACAAGCGTATCCATTATATACTTTGCAAATTCTTCGCCAGTTGCACCATCAGATCTACCAGTTATCTTAATCTTCTTCTCATATTGATGACATATATCTAAAGCCATATCTAATTTCTTTGATTCCTCTGGATAACCTATATGGTTTAGTAGCATAGCTGCTGCTTTTATTATACTAGATGGATCAGCATATTTTGCTCTTCCTTCCTCTACCATTCTCGGTGCTGAACCATGTATTGCTTCAAACATAGCGTATCTCTTACCGATATTGGCGCTACCAGCAGTACCAACTCCACCTTGTATCTGAGCTGCTTCATCAGTAAGTATATCTCCATATAGATTAGGCATTACTATAACTTTAAAATCCTTTTGTCTAGCTGGGTCAATAAGTTTAGCTGTCATGATATCGATAAACCAATCATCCCATTCGACCTCTGGATAATCTTTTGCAACTTCTTCTGCTATCTTAAGAAACTTTCCATCAGTTGTTTTAACAACATTAGCTTTTGTAACAATTGTAACCTTGTTTATATTATTCTTCTTAGCATAATCAAAAGCTAGTCTTATAATCCTCTCTGCACCCTGCGTGGTAATAACCTTGAAATCTATAGCAAGATCTTCATTAACATTGATTCCTTTACTACCCAGAATATATGCACCCTCTGTATTCTCCCTGAAAAACATCCAGTCTATACCTTTCTCTGGAACCTTAACAGGCCTCACATTAGCAAAGAGATCAAGTTCTCTACGCATTGCTACATTAGCGCTTTCTATATTAGGCCATGGATCTCCTTTCTTTGGTGTAGTAGTAGGACCCTTTAATATAACATGACATTTCTTTATCTCTCCTAGTATATCATCTGGAATAGCTTTTCCTACTTTCGCACGATTCTCAATGGTTAAACCTTCTATAGTTCGAAACTCTATCTTACCATTGTCTATCCCCTCTTTAAGTAGGAATTCTAGTATAGTTTGAGCATGTCTACATATGTAAGGCCCTATACCATCTCCACCGACAACACCTATTATAATCGGTTTAATCTTACTATAGTCAATCCATTCAACATCCTTCTTCATCCGTTCTATTCTCTCTAGTTGCTCTAGTATAATCTTCTCAAAATGCTCCTTTGCTTTCTCAATCTCCTTCATCTATCTTACCTCCTCTGGTTTATCAGGCATCATATAGAGGATATCATCCCATGGATGCCTATATAATCTAGTTTTAAGGCGCTTTTGATCGATGATATGACCTATGAGACCTATGCTTCTACCTAGTACAAAGAATGCATTCAGTATACCTAGATCGATGAACTCTCTAACCTCTTCTCTTGAATACCCTATGCTTCTCAGCATATCACATATTGATACACCTATGCAACCATCAACGTTGAGTATCAAATTATTTCTCTTAGCAGTAGTAAGCTTCTCTACTTCTAGAGCATAATCTAATGTTTCTGTTACTGGAAAATGTTTTTTAACATAATTCTTGATGATTTCAACTCTGACGTCAGGGTTTGTAACAGATTTCACTCTATGACCTATACCTTGAATATTTACATTCTTACTCTTCATATCTTTAACCATAAACTCTGGTGTTTTACCTGCATACAAGTATGTTGTGAAATGATCAGCAGCACCTTGAACTGCTCCACCAAATCTTGGACCTATAGTTAGAAGTCCACTGGCTAGAGAGGATACAAGATCTTTACCAGCTCTCGCTGCAACAATCGCATTATGGGCACCAGAAACAGCGGGACCATGATCAGCGGTTACAAGTATGATCATCTCTAGGAAGTCAGTAGCCCATTTTGGAAGTTTCTTCTTAAACCATAGTAAACCTATTACTCCACCAAGACCATATTTTTCTTCGAATATCTTACTGATTGGTACACCACAGTATCTCAGCTCTTCTCCTCTATCATCAGATATAGTTGAGATGAACTCAGTGGGTTTCCTTATAATACCTTCCTTGAGAGCTATTTTATAATCAATCGGTATCTTCGGTGGTTCGACATCAGGCTTTGGAATGAGTTTACCTTCTTTTACAAGTTTTTCATAGGTTTCCTTTATCTTTTTATCAAAATCCTCGAAAGAATCAGGTACTATAGCTCCTGCTTCCCTTAATGCTTTATTTTTAGCATCAGCTGTCTCTTTTTCTGCACCAGCTCTAGCTCCAGCGTGTCCAAATTGTACTTCTGCTGGAAATACCTTAGAGCATGTACCGATACACCATGCAACTAATGGTTTCTTTATCTCTCCGTTCTTCAATGCATCTACAACAGCATATTCATCTGTACCTCCGACCTCTCCTAGCATTACAATCATTTTAATCTCAGGGTTTTTCTCATAACGCATGATATGGTCAATGAAGGTTGAACCAGGATATCTATCACCACCTATAGCTATACCTTCATATACTCCATCTGTATTCCTAGCGATTATATTATTCAATTCATTTGATAATCCGCCTGATTTAGATACATAAGCAACACTACCAGGTCTATGCAGACGAGAAGTGATTATATTATCTAATGTTCCCGCTGTATTACCTATTTTAAAAGCACCTGCTGCTATACCACCAACAGTAGCAGGACCAATAATCCATTTTTTCTTCTCCCTAGCAATCTTTATAAGCTCTCTAGTTCTCCTCTCTGGTACTCCCTCGGCTATAATAGCAACTGTTCTAATTGTATCTGTTTCAAGTGCCTCCTTAGTAGTGGGATACGCTGATCTAAAACTTGCAAAATTAACCATAACATCTGCATCAGGGTGATTCTCAACTGCTTCCTTTAGTGTTCTATACATTGGAAGGAGAATCTCCTTTGTACCCCAGAAACATTTATGATAACCTTCTCTTGTAGGGTTAACGATACATGCAACTGATGGTTTCTCTCTCCTACATGCATAATCAAAATCGAGCATCCTCTGTATGGCATTCTGCTGATAGCCGAAGACTATAGATGTTGTATCTCTATCAAACAATATATAATCTGGTTTCTTCGTCATCTTAACTCTCCTCCTTTAAAGCCATGCTGACTATTCTAGTCATATGGGTTTCTGGTCCATAAACCTCTATAGGTACACCGAGTTCTTCTCCAAGTTCCCTCATCTTTTTTAAACCTTCTTGATAATTGGGCCCTCCTCTTCTAACATAAATCTTAGCGTTTACTTTCTTGAGTTTATCTTTATATTCTCTTAAAGCTTTTATAATACCTGTGAAAGTTTTTGCTACATCTGTGAAGTTTGCAATACCGCCACCAATAATTAGAATCTTTGATCTACCTTTTGGATCCTTCTCCCTTGTCATGAGATCAAGGATGGTTTTAGCATACTCATAGGTTTCATCAGTGCTAGGGTTACCGCTATACTCGCCATAGTTTGCAAGTTCATCTCTAAAGCCTAGATCAACGATTGTATCTGCATAGATTACGCTTGCTCCACCACCTGCAACCATAGTCCAAACTCTACCTTTAGGATTTAGCACAGTAAGCTTAAGTGATGCACCTGTTTTCTCATCAAGCTCTTTTATATAGGCTTCTTCTTTGGATAGTTTTCTACCAAAGGGTGGTGGAAACTCTAAGTCGCCCCATTTTGATGCGCATTCAAAAGCAGCAGTGTCATCTAGACGTGCAACTAAATCCAATGGTATAATCTCTTTATCAACAATAGTAAATGGGTTTATCTCTAGATATGCATAATGTAGATCTAAATAGAATTTAAATAAACCTTTAATGAAATCAGTGATAACCTCTTTTTTATCCTCAGGTGTATCTTTAGGTAGTTTACCAGTAATATCAACATCCTCTATATCTTGATCAATGTCAACCTGTATCTCAGCAACTGTATCCCAAACTGATTCTATATCTACTCCCCCATGATTTGAGAAATAGATGGTGTCGCCTTCTCTATTGCTTTTAATAGCAACATAGAATTCTTCCTTATGCGGCGTAAAAGGTTCTATTAAGAAATGCGTTAGTTTATCTGTAACTTTACCTACAGTTACTTCTTTATTCATCATCTCTTTTAACCATTTCTTGATTTCATCAAAAGTTGCATCAAGTTTAATCAAACCATGTTTTCCTCTTTTACCAAACAATTGATCTGGTTTCGCTACTAGTTTCTCTTTTTTAAGCCATTCATATTTTTCTGGAAGAGCATCAATGTCTGTATCTGATCCAACTAAGACTACTTTACCATGGTATTTATAACCTCTATCTATATAGTCTAACCAGTATTTTGCTAGCATTCTCTTTGCATCATACTCTCTTATACCTCTCTGTGCCATTTATCTTCCTCCTATATTCTTTTTTATAAAAGGTAGTTTCCCTCCTTCTCTAAGTATTGCTATATCCATCTCACTTAGATTATGCTTTAGTTTTATAGAGAATCCCTTTGTTACATCCTTCAACGTTGCTTCTCCATTTTCCAGACTGCTCACATCTACTTCAAGTTTATCTCCTTGTTCGATTCTATCGTAATCCTTTACATCAGAAAATACAAGTGGTACTATTCCAAAGTTAATTAGGTTTTCAGAATGTATCCTTGCAAAGGATTTTGCTATAACTGCTTTAACTCCAAGATATTTTGGTGCTATAGCTGCATGTTCTCTGCTAGATCCTTGTCCATAGTTTTCTCCACCTATTACAAATCCTCCTTTCTTCTCCATTGCTCTCTCATAGAATTTCTCATCAACTCTTGAAAAAACATATTTAGATATCTCTGGGATATTACTCCTTAAAGGAAGTATTTTAGCCCCTGCAGGCATGATATGATCTGTTGTAATATTATCTCCAACTTTAATCAAAACCTCGCCCTTGAGTTTCTCTACAAGCGGTGGGAATTCTGGTAGAGGTTTAATATTTGGCCCTCTTACTACCTTAACTTTTTCTGCTTCTTCTGGTGGAAGAGGTAGTATGATCATATTATCATTTATAATGAATCTATCTGGCATTACTATCTCCACTGGTTTACCCAATTTTCTTGGATCAGTAAGTACTCCGTTTATTGCTGTTGCAGCTGCTGTCTCTGGACTGACAAGTAGAACCTTAGCATCTTTTGTTCCACTCCTCCCCTCAAAGTTACGGTTATATGTTCTAATACTTACTGATCCAGATGGAGGAGCCCCTCCCATACCAATGCATGGTCCACATGCATTCTCTAGAATCCTTGCACCTGCATCAACAAGATATTTATATTCCCCTGTTTCAACTAGATGTGCAACAACTTGTCTTGAGCCAGGGTTTATAAGTAGAGAGAGATTTGGCGCAACGGTTTTACCTTTTAATATTTGTGCAACTACTTTCATATCTCTAAGAGAAGAATTTGTACATGAGCCTATAGCAACTTGCTGCACCTCCATTCCCTCAATGTCTGCCACAGGTTTTACATTACCTGGACTATGTGGTAATGCTGCTAGAGGTTCCAGTTCATCAAGGTTGATCTCTATAATCTCATCATAATATTCTTCTCCATCAGATTTCAACTCTATCCATTGCTCCTCTCTCCCTTGAGCTTTTAGAAATCCTCTTGTTACTTCATCACTAGGGAATATACTTGTTGTAGCTCCAGTTTCTGTACCCATATTTGTTATCGTAGCTCTCTCTGGAATACTAAGAGTTTTTACTCCTGGCCCAAAGTATTCAAATACCTTTCCAACTCCGCCTTTGACATCGACTCTTCTGAGTAGTTCTAATATAATGTCTTTTGCAGATACCCATGGTGGAAGTTTACCATTAAGTTTTACTCCGACTATTTTTGGATATTTCAATGCAAAAGGTTCTCCAGCCATTGCAGCAGCTACATTTAATCCGCCTGCACCTATTGCTAGAGATCCTATGCCTCCTGCGGTTGGAGTATGACTATCGCTACCAAGCAATGTTTTACCTGGACGGGCAAATCTTTCAAGATGAATTTGATGGCATATTCCATTTCCTGGACGTGAAAAGTATAATCCATATCTCGCTGCAACTGATTGTAGATAAATATGATCATCTGGGTTTTTAAAATCTGTTTGAAGAGTGTTATGGTCAACATAGCTTACACTTAACTCTGTTTTAACCCGAGGTATACCTATTGCTTCGAATTCTAGATAAGCCATTGTTCCAGTTGCATCTTGAGTAAGTGTTTGATCAATCTTTATCTTTATCTCTTCTCCCTTTTCAGGTGTTCCTTCCACAATATGTTTATCAAGTATTTTTTCAGTAATTGTTTTCCCCATTGTTGATCAACTCTTCTAGGTGTATTGTATCTGCTGGAATAAAGA
>QMTB01000004.1 GCA_003649845.1 Thermoplasmata archaeon
CAAACTATCAATGGATAGAATTCGACATAACAGACACCAGCGTAACACCAGGAAACAACTATTATATAATATTGCATACTACCAGCGGATCAGCATCTAATGCATACTATTGGGGATTCAGCAGCACCAACACCTACACCAACGGAAGCCTATGGTTCTCCAGTAATGCCGGTTCATCATGGAATGAGTATTTACAATATGATCTCTGTTTCAAGACATATGGTTCATCTTAGAGAGTCTAGTTAAATGAAGGAGAACTAACTGATCCTTTTTTCTTTTTTATATTTTTTAATCCCAAAGTTACAAAAACTGTTTATAGATATAATTTAACCTGTGTATATCACCCATAGATTTATAGTTCCAGATGCTGTTGAATATAGAGAGTATCAAGTAAATATCGCTAGAGAATGCATTAAGAAAAACACTCTTGTTGTTCTTCCAACTGGTCTTGGTAAAACAGTTATTGCATTATTGGTAATAGCTGATATTTTAATGAAATCTAATGGTAAAATATTATTTCTTGCTCCTACTAAACCTTTGGTTATTCAACATGCAGATTTTTTAAAAAAATTTCTGCAAGTACCTGAAGAGGAGATCATTGTTTTTACAGGTGAGATTACGCCGAGGAGGAGAGATAAACTATGGGAGAAAAGTAGAGTCATCATTTCTACTCCGCAGGTTATAGAGAATGATATATTATCTAATCGTATAAATCTTGAAAAAGTGTCACTTATCATATATGATGAAGCCCATCATGCTGTTGGTAGATATGCTTATGTAACTATAGCAGAGAAATATAGATTACAGGGTAAAGAGACTCATGTTCTAGGTATGACAGCTTCTCCTGGTAGAGATATGGAGAAGATACTTGAGGTATGTAAGAATCTTGATATAGAGAGTATCGAAATACGGACGAAATATGATAGAGATGTTAAACCATATGTACATGAGTTAAATATTATATGGAAACATATACCTGTTCCAAAGGAGTTTAATCATGCAATTCAACTTCTCCGTAAGATCCTTGCTTCTAGATTAGAGAGATTGAAGAATATAGGTGTATTAGATACATCTTCTGTCTCTCTTATAACTAAAACAAAATTATTAGAGGTACAGGAAGCTATTAGATCGCTTATCCAAGAGCAGGAATCTCCTACTGGGGATCTCTATGAAGCTGCTGTTTCTCAGAGTGAGGCTTTAAAGATATATTATGCCATGGAGCTACTACAAACTCAAGGTGTAAAAGCTGTAAGACGGTATTTCTCTAGGTTGAAAAGAGAAGCTTCAACACGGAGCGGTAGTAAATCATCTAAAAGACTGATGAGAGATCCAGATCTATTAGAAGTTTTAGCTCATATAAATTCTCTTAATATTGAACACCCAAAGATAAAAGCGGTTAGGGAGGTTTTAGAAGAGCAACTCAGAGAGAAACCTGATTCTAGGATAATTGTCTTCACTCATTTTAGGGATACCTCAAAGGTGGTTGTTGATGCCATCTCAAATCTAGAAAAAGTTAGGGCAGTGAGATTTATAGGACAGTCATCTAAAAATGGTGAAAAAGGTTTAACTCAACGTCAGCAAGCTGATATAATAGAGAAATTCAAGAAAGGAGAGTATAATGTTCTTGTTGCAACATCTGTTGCAGAAGAAGGACTAGATATTCCATCAACTGAGCTTGTAGTTTTCTATGAACCTATACCCTCGGAGATTAGAAATATACAAAGAAGAGGTAGAACTGGTAGGAAGATGCCTGGTAAAATTGTTATACTCATAGCAAAAGGTACACAGGATGAAGGTTATTATTGGGCTGCTAAAAGAAGAGAACGCCAAATGGAGATGGATTTAAAACTTCTAAAATCAAGATTGGCTGGTAAAGGTGTTGAGAAACAGGAGAAACAGAGAAAATTAGATGATTTTAAAGAAAATGGTGTAACTATTATCGTTGATAGCAGAGAGAATAGATCTAATGTTATAAATTTTCTATCAGAGTATAATGTAAATTTGAAGATGCAACAACTACCAGTTGGAGACTATATATTATCCAGTAGAATAGGCGTTGAACGTAAAAATGTTGATGATTTCCTGCAATCTATTGTTAAAGGTTCTTTATTCCAGCAGATACAAAGATTAAAGGATTCTTATTCTAGACCTTTTCTAGTCATAGAAGGCGAGGGACTTCTAACTAAACGTAATATGAATCCTCATGCAATTCTAGGTAGCATCGTTGCCATAATAGTTGATTTTGGTATACCAGTTATATTTACTAAGAATGCCAAAGAAACTGCTGATATATTATTTCTAACCGCTAGAAGAGAACAGGAAGAAAAAAAACATTATATTGCGTTGCGTACAAATAAACCATCTATGTCTCTAAGAGAGAAACAGCGTTTTATAGTAGAAGGACTTCCTAATGTTTCCTCTGTTATAGCAGAACGACTACTGGAACATTTTGGTAGCATAAGAAGCATAGTTAATGCATCTGAAGAAGAACTACAAGAAGTGCAAGGTATAGGTCCACTTACTGCCTCAGATATATATAAAGTTTTAAACGCTTCTTTTGGAGAAGAAAAATAAAATGATTTTTCCCAAATATTTTTATCCGATTTTGTATTACACGGGTTGCAAATAGGAAAAAACTATGGGTGATGTCCCATGAAAGAAGATATTTTAAATCAGGTATGTGATGGACTAGATATGCTATATGAGGATACATCTATTCCAAGAAATATTAGAAGAGGAGCAGAAGAGATAAAAACGTTATTATTGAAGGAAGGAGACCCTCTTGATGTAAGAATTGCAACAGCTACATCTAAACTGGATGAACTTGCAAATGATCCAAATATACCCCTCCATGGTAGGACTCTTATATGGAATATTATGAGTAGATTGGAGGAGTTAGCGGAATTAGCATAAGATTTTTTATCCTCCTCTTTTATAGGTATATAGAGGGTTGTATTAAATGATTCGAATAGGACAAGCAGGTATACCTTTATCTTGTAAAGGTAGGACGAATAAAGACGGATTGAGGTATACAAAGGAAATTCTTGATTTAAATGCCATGGAGATACAGTTTGTAAGAGGTTTACATGCAATGGAGGATGAGGAAGCAGAGTTTATACGTTCATATTCCCAGGAGAATGATGTTGAGATACATGTTCATGCTCCATACTATATTAATCTAGCTAATGATGATGAAGCTGCTCTTAGCTATGAAAAGGTGTTGCATTCTGCTAAATTAGCAGATAAAATGGGAGCTAAAACAGTTGTAATTCACCCTGGATACTATGATGATGATGAAAAGAAAACTCTTCGTACAATTGTTAAAAATCTTAAAGTCCTCCAGAAGATGATGAAGAAAGAAGGTATAGAGAAGGTTAATCTTGGTATAGAAACCATGGGTAAACAGAAGGTATTTGGATCAGTAGAAGAAATATTTGAGGTATGTACAAAGGTTAAAGGGGTAATACCAGTTATAGATCTAGGTCACATCCATGCTAGATGTAATGGATGTTTGAAGGAGAGAGAGGATTTTGAACGTATTTTTGAGATTTTTAAACCACTTAATCTATCCCACTATCTTATACATATAACAGGTGTCTTATATGAGAATGGAAATGAATTGTATCATATCCCCATTAAGAAAGGCGATATGCCACTTATGCCTTTTATAGATGTTATACTTGATAATAAATACAATGTCACTTTAATCTCTGAGTCGCCTCTGCTTGAACATGACGCTGTATATATTAGACTTCAAGTGGAGAAAGCTATTATGAAAAGAACAGGTAAGGAAGAAGCTGATTATAGAGATCTATCTGAGATTCCATGAAAAATAAAGATGTATTTAGACAATCAATTAAGTATATACAGAGAAAAGTTAAAGACATATTAGAACAAGTTTCACAGGACGAAATTGACAAGATAAAAAAACTTTTCTTTAAAACGAAGCATATATTTGTATATGGTGCAGGTAGATCAGGTCTTGTAGCTAAAGCCTTTGCAATAAGACTTAGACATCTAGGTTTTCAAGCTTTTGTTATAGGAGAAACAATTACTGTACCTGTTCAAAAGAATGATCTCGTAGTTATAGTATCTGGTTCAGGAGAGACAATACCTGCTATTATGACAGCTGAAATAGCTCATAATTTAGAAGCAAAGGTTGTATCTATTACTGGCAAGAAAAACTCTGATATAGCTAGATATGCTGATGTAACACTTTATCTACCTGTATCATGTGATGAAGAGGAGCGGAAAAAATATGCTCCTCTAGGTACACTTTTTGAAGCTAGCGTATGGATACTATTAGATGGATTAGTCGCAGATCTATTGGATAGTAAAAATGAAACAGAAGAAACAATGCGTAGAAGGCATGCAACACTTGAACAATAAGTTTAATAATTAGTTGTTATCAAAATCTTCATCTTTCAACATGAAACGTTCTATATCATTTGAAGGGTTAGTTATCTCTATGAATTCAAACCATTCTGGTTCATCATCTTCATCATCCATTAAACTAAACTCTCTATACTTCTGTCTTAAAACCTCTTCTAAACCCTTGCTGAATACATCTTGAGGAGAAACCCCTAATTTCTTCATTAAATCAAAGTTTTCTTTAGATACTTGGATGATGATTTTCTTTTGATTGTTCATAGATTTTATTCCACCTTTTTACTATCTTATAATGTAAGAGTGCTTGTTTTTATGTTTTTTGTTTATTATAATTATTAAGTATCTTATATACTTTCCCTTTCTTCTCTGATTTAAGAGCTACACCTTTTATATTCACAGTGAAAGATGAGCAAAATAGTTTTCCATCTATTTAAAAATTTGAAGGAAGATATTCTTCTATTTACCCTTTATATATTTAGTTAATGACAAAGGAGAGAGAAGTAAAGATTTATTTCTCTACTTCTCTCATAAAAATTCTAATATATCACTTATCGATACCGTTTAAGATGCCTCTGAATAGTATACGGATGATAAAAGAAGCAGAACGAGAAGCACTACAATCTATAGAGAATGCTAAACTAGAAACAGAGAAAATAGTTGATAATGCTAAGAAGAAGGCAGAAAAGGAGAGGAAACATATAATAGAAGAGGCAGAGGAGAAGGTTAAACAGTTGAAAAAAGAAGAAGAGGCGAAGGCGAAAGAAGAGATAAGCGAGATAAAAAAGAAGAGTAATCAATATATCAATGAAATCAAGAAAATAGCTGATTCAAAGATAGAAGAGGCAGTTAATAGAATCATTGAAGAATTAATAAAGGAGGCGTAGAGACATTCTATTTCCAGTTCCAATGAATAAAGTATCTATCATTGCTCATAGAAGATATGTTGATGATATAGTTTATAAATTACATGAAATAGGATTAATGGAGATTAGGATTATCTCTAAAATAGAGGATTTAGAGAGATCATCTGAACATCCTGATGCTGATGTATGTAATAGCTATGAGATTAGGTTGACTCGTATCATTGATATCCTTAAAAATCTACGTTCAAAACCAAAGGGGTTAAAAAGTATATTAAAAACAGGTTCCATAGAGAATATAGAGATTGCTGAAGAGGAAACACCAGAAGAGTTATACTCCCAGATAGAAGGAGTATTATCCTCCCTAGAGGAAGATATATTATCTAAGGATTCTCTCATTCAAAAGTTTAATGAGGAGATATCTAAATTAAAAGAAATACGGAGATCGGTTAAATTACTGATAGGTTTCGATTTTCTATTATCAGATCAAGGGGAATCTCCTTTTCTAGTTTTAAAAGTTGGAGAAACTGAGAATTTAGATGCCATTAAAAGAGAGATAGAAAAATTAGAATACACTGCATTATTCTCCAAAGCTATATCTAAAGGTAAAAAGAGAAAATGGGTAGTTATATTAGTCTCTCATATATCTGAGAAGGAAGGAGTTGAAAAGATATCTAGAAGTTTTCTCAACTTATTCGATCTACCATCTATAAAAAACACGCCTAAAGAAGTTTTAGTAAAAACAAAGAAAGAGATCCAAGAGAAAATCAAGGAGAGAGATGATATAATTAAACAACTTAAAGCTATATCAGAGAGATATCTACAAGTTTTATTAGCTTTAAGAGAACAGATACAACTGGAAAAACAAAGAAGAACTATTTATAAAGATTTTATGAAAACAGATCATACCATAATAATCCAAGGTTGGGTACCTGAGAGAGATATAGAGATTCTTAAAAAAGAAGTAGATAGAGTATCAGATGGATATGCTGCTATTATATCAGAGAAAACCTCAGAGAATCCAGATAACCCTCCAACTCTATTAGAAACCCCTCGATGGGCTTATTCTTTCAAAACATTATTACAACTCTTCGCTATCCCTAGATACAGAGAGGTTAATCCTACTATACCAATGGGTATATTTTTTATTATATTCTTTGGTTTCATGCTAGGAGATGCTGGATATGGCCTGGTTATATTTTTATTATCACTATTTGGATATATTAAACTGAGGTATAGTATACTTATTAAAACATGGTCTTTTCTAGGTATATGGCTTGGTATATCAACTATAATAGTAGGTCTTTTAACCAATAGTTTCTTCGGAGATTTTATCCCTCGGTTTATATATGGTGATCCATCTAAATCAATATACACTATGAATATAGGTGGTGTAACATTACCTTTAGATTCGCTAAAAGAACCTATTACAATTTTAACTATAGGTTTAATCCTTGGTCTTATACATCTAAACCTTGGTATAGTACTTGGAATGTATCAAGCATTTCATAGAAAGGAATATAAGAAGATGTTAACGGAACATGGATGCTGGATTCCCTTGCAAATAGGTGGTGTTATTCTTATAGGTACTTTCATATTAGATTGGAGTTTCAATTTCTATATTTTTATATCAGCTATAATACTTGTTTTAATAGGGGTTATACTACTCTTTGTTAACTCTGGTCCAATAGGTTTCTTTGATATAACAGGTTATGTTGGAGATTGGCTATCATATGCTAGACTTCTAGCATTAGGTTTAGCAACTGCTGGTATGGCTTTAGCATTCAACGTTGTAGCATCTATAATACCATCTTTAATACCTTATATTGGAATTGTACTATTACCTATAATATTGATTGTAGCACACCTTGCTAACCTATTGTTACAATCTCTAGGTGCAGGTGTTCACTCCCTCCGCTTACAATATGTAGAGTTTTTCAATAGATTTTATGAAGGCGGAGGACATGAGTTTTCTCCGTTTAAAATCAAACGGAGATATACACAAATAAAAACAGGAGGAAGAATTAGATGAAATGGAATATAATATTTATAGGAACGATATTTCTACTGTTATTAGCCGCTGGAACTGCCCTAGCACAAGATGAAACATCGAATCTAGAGGATAACAAAACCCTTGTAATCTTAGGATGTGCTCTTGCTATCAGTATAGCTGGCGTATCCTCAGCTATCGGTTTAGCACTTGCTGGTTCTTCAGCTATTGCTGTTACAGCAGAGAAACCAAATTTATTTGGAAAATGCCTAGTTTTACAAGTTCTACCTATGACACAATCAGTTTATGGACTACTAACAGCTATTCTATTGATGATGGGTGCTGGTTTACTAGGCGGAGGAGGTAAAACAGTATCCTCTCTAGCAGGTATGGGATCTGTTTGGATTGGTTTAGCTGTAGGTATAACTGGTATATCAGCTATAAATCAAGGTATGGTTGCATCATCATCTATAAGTGCTGTAGGTAGAAACCCTGATGTAGCTGCTAGAGGAATTATATTTACAGTTATGCCAGAGACTATAGCTATCTTTGGTTTACTAGTTGGCATACTACTTATGACTGGTTTAGGCTTACTATAAGAAAACTATAAGAAAGAGGTTGTATGACAGTAGAAAAGATTATAAATCGAATTAAACGAGATGCTTCCGAAACAGTAAAACAGATTATAAAAGAGGCAGAGGAGAAAGCTAAGGGGATTATAGAGGAAGCAAAAGAGGAAGCAAGAGGAGAAGCAAAAAAGATTATAGAGGATGGAAGGAAGCAAGCAGAGAATATAAGGAGGATACATGTATCTAGGGCTAACCAAGATGCACAAAGGAGAATAATGAATATAAAAGAAGAGTTTATCGAGAGATGTTTCGCAAGAGCAGTGGAGAAACTACAGAATTTATCTGGAGATGAATATAAAAAAATAGTTGCTACTTTAATAGAGAAGGCTAGGAGAACCCTTGATGGAGATATAATTGCATATATATCTAGAGATGAAGATGAGGAAATATTGAAAAACTATGATATACCTGTCAAAGGACGTATTGAAGCAATTGGTGGAGTTATACTACAATCAAAGGATGGAAGCAAAAGAATCGATAATACTTTTGAAGGCGTACTATCTAGGAGGAAACCAGTTATCCGTACAATTATAGGTAAGATACTATTTACTGGGGTTGAATAGGTTATGCTAGAATTCCTATTGGATCCTAGTAATCCATTTACATGGATACTTATAACTGGTATAATAGGTGGCGCTATCGGTGTAGTTATAAGACCGTTTATAACTACTATAGGTTTTGTATATCCTAATGCCAAATTTGAAGCTATGGGTAATCCATTTCTAGATGAATCTATAGTACAGAGACTACTTGAAGTACATGATCTAAAAGGTTTTATAGAACAGGTTTCATCTTTTAAAGACTATCAAATTGAAGGAGAAACATCTGGTGAAATCCAAAGTTCTCTAGACAGAGTTTTAATTAGATTTATATATGAAATGCAGCGAGATAGCCCTAGGAAGATGCAAGAGTTTTATGATGCAGTATTACAGAGGATAGATTCATATCTTCTAAAAAATATTTTCAGGATGATTAATAGAGAAGAGGAGATCGATATCCCTCCAGAGAATGCAGTGTCTAATAAAACCTCTGAGTTAATAAAACTTCTATCCTCAGCAGAAAATAGAGAAGAAATCAAAGAGATACTATATAACAAAGGTTTTCCATCAGATTTTATAGATTCAGTTACAAACCCAGAAAATGCTCCATTGATTATTGACAACGCTGTTGATAAATATATTATATCATTATTTAAAAAGGCTAAGGTTCCATATAGTTGTCTAAAAGGTAAACAAGAATACATAGATAGATTATTAGATATATATAATATTCAAATAATTTTAAGAGCTAAGTATCTAAACTATGATGAAGAAACTTGTTTAAAGCTTTATATAGGAGAAGGTAAAGAGTTACCATATTGGAAATATAAAGAATTAGTTCAACTATCAGATATATCTCAGATAATATCTCAACTAGATGGTACAAGTTATTATAATTATATGAAAAATGTTTCAATAAAAGATTCTATTCAACCTATAATAATGACTTTAGATAAACTATTGCTATTATCCATTAGAGATATATCTATTGATAATTATACAACTATTGGACCAACTCTTCGATTCCTAGTTTCAAAAGAAATGGAGATTAGAAATCTTAAGATTATTGCTAAAGGTATAGCTGAGGGATTACCAACCGAGTTTATAAAACCATTACTTATCTTGGAGGAGAGATAGATTTGAAGATAATAGGTTTCTGCGATAGAGAAACAGCAATAGCTTTAAAATTAACTGGTATAAAAGATATAATTATCCCAGCGGAAGGAGAAGAGATAAAACAGTGGAATAAAATAGAAGAGCAAGAAGATATAGGTATAATCTTTATCACAGAGGAACTAGCAGATAAAATTGGGAAACGACTTAGAGAATATAGTTTACGTAACCTCATACCTATTATAATTGAAATACCAGATAAGAAAGGTAGAAGAAAAGAACATATCGACTATATATCTTATCTTATAAAAAAAGCAGTTGGTGTTGAAAGAATATAAGATAACTGGAGGAATAAAAACCATGGAGATCATAGGTAGGATCATCCGGATATCTGGTCCTGTTATTGAAGCAGATAATATGCGTGGAGCAAAAATGTATGATGTAGTAAGAGTTGGAGAAGAACACCTCATAGGAGAGATTATTAGATTAAATCAAGATGTTGCTACTATACAAGTATATGAGGATACATCTGGTTTAAAACCAGGTGAGAAGGTTGTATCTACGGGTAATCCATTATCTGCTGAACTTGGACCAGGTTTACTCACAAATATCTATGATGGAATACAGAGACCATTACCGAGGATATATGATGAAACAGGTGATTTTATACATCGTGGCGTAGAAGCTGATGCCCTTGATCATAAACATAAATGGCATTTTAAACCAACAGTTAAAGAAGGAGATAAAGTAGTAGGTGGAGATATCATAGGGGAGGTAGAGGAAACCTCTATTATTACCCATAGAATTCTTATACCACCTGGTTTAAACGGTGTTATAACCCATATAGATGAAGGAGATTATACAGTTGTAGATGATATAGGTTATATTAAAAACTCTGAAGGCGAAGAGATATCTTTGAAGATGCATCAATATTGGCCGGTACGTAAACCTAGACCTATTCAAAAGAAGTTTGATCCATCTTTACCTATGATCACTGGACAAAGAGTCATCGATACCTTCTTCCCGATAGCTAAAGGTGGAACAGCTGCTATACCAGGGGGTTTCGGAACAGGTAAAACAGTTACACTTCATCAACTAGCAAAATGGAGTGATGCACAAGTAGTAGTATATGTTGGCTGCGGAGAACGTGGTAATGAAATGACAGATGTACTCAGAGAATTCCCTGAACTTAAAGATCCTCAAACCGGAGAACCTCTTATGAATCGAACTGTTTTAATAGCTAATACATCTAATATGCCTGTCGCTGCTCGTGATGCAAGTGTTTATACTGGTATAACCATAGCTGAGTATTATAGAGACATGGGTTATGATGTAGCGCTTATGGCTGATAGTACTTCTAGACTTGCTGAGGCTATGCGTGAGATCTCCGGTAGACTGGAAGAGATGCCCGGTGAAGAAGGTTATCCAGCTTATCTAGCATCTCGGCTAGCGGAATTCTATGAAAGAGCAGGTAGAGTTCAATTATTAGGTTCAAAACCTAGAGAAGGTTCTATATCTATAATGGGCGCAGTATCACCACCTGGAGGTGATTTCTCAGAACCAGTTGCTCAGAATACCCTTAGGATTGTTAAAGTATTTTGGGCACTTGATGCTGATCTAGCGGATCGTAGACATTTCCCATCTATAAACTGGTTGAAATCTTATTCATTATATCTAAGTGAGGTTTCCTCCTGGTGGACTAAGAAAGTTGGTGAAAAATGGCTTGAACTTAGAAATAAAGCTATGGCTATATTACAGAAGGAATCAGAGCTTCAAGAGATAGTTAAACTAGTTGGACCAGATGCTCTACCAGCAAGAGAAAGAGGGTTACTAGAAACAGCTAGAATGATTCGAGAGGATTTCCTGCAGCAAAATGCATTCCATGAGGTAGATACATATTGTCCTAGTAAGAAACAATATGAGATGCTTCGTATTATACTAAAATTTGCAGATAAAGTAGAGGATGCAGTAGATAAACATGTACATATCGATGATATACTTAAGATGAAAACTAGGGAGCAAATTGCGAGAATGGCTATTATATCAAATGAGGAATTTGAAGATAGATTCAAGGAAATAGAGAAGATGATGGAAGATGAATTCTCAAAATTAATTGAAGAGGTGGCTCCATGAGTAAAATAGAATATACAACGGTTTCTGAGGTAACAGGTCCTCTAATGATTGTAGAAGGAGTTAAAGATGTAGCATATAATGAGGTTGTAAAGATTAAAACTAGTAGTGGAGAGGAGAGGACAGGCCAAGTTTTAGAAGTTTATCTAGATAAAGCAGTTGTACAAGTATTTGAGGGTACAAGAGGGCTTGATACTAAGAAAACCTCTGCTAGGTTTATAGGGGAAACAATGAAGTTAGGTGTATCGAGAGAGATGCTAGGTAGAATATTTGATGGAACAGGTAATCCAATTGATAATGCTCCGCCTATTATACCAGAGGATAGAAGAGATATCAATGGCAACCCTATAAATCCTTATGCTAGAGAATATCCCAGAGAGTTTATACAAACAGGTATATCCACTATAGATGGATTAAATACGCTTGTTAGAGGACAAAAACTACCTATATTCTCTGGCTCTGGTTTACCACATAATGCTTTAGCTGCACAGATAGCTAGACAAGCGAAAGTACTTGGTGAAGAAGAAGAATTTGCAGTGGTATTCTGCGCTATGGGTATAACAAATGAGGAGGCCAATTTATTTATAAGAGATTTTGAAGACACTGGTGCACTTGAACGTACAACTATGTTTCTAAATCTAGCTGATGATCCCGCTATAGAAAGAATAATTCTACCTAGAATGGCTTTAACATGTGCAGAGTATCTAGCTTTTGATCTCGATATGCAAGTTTTAGTAATATTAACTGATATGACTAATTATGCAGAAGCACTTAGAGAGATAGCAGCTGCTAGAGAAGAAGTACCAGGTAGGAGAGGATATCCAGGTTATATGTATACGGATTTAGCGACTATATATGAGAGAGCAGGACGTATTAAAGGGAAGAAAGGTTCTATAACACAGATACCTATGCTTACTATGCCAGATGATGATATAACACATCCTATACCAGACCTAACAGGTTATATCACAGAAGGGCAGATAGTATTAGATAGAGGGTTACATAAGAAGGGTATATACCCACCTATAGCTGTTCTACCATGTCTATCAAGATTGATGGATAGAGGAATAGGTGAAGGTAGAACGAGAGAGGATCATGCCGGTGTGGCTAACCAGTTATATGCTGCCTATGCAGAGGGTTGTGATCTTAGAGATCTAGTAGCAATAGTGGGAGAAGATGCACTTTCAGAGAGAGACAGAGCATATCTAAAGTTTGCAGATGCTTTTGAACAAGAATTCGTTAAACAAGGAGATCATGAGGATCGTAGTATACAACAAACACTAGATATAGGTTGGAAGCTTCTATCTAAACTACCTAGAGGAGAACTTAAGAAAATAGAGGAGAGATTTATTAAAAAATATCTACCTAAGTGATAGCTGATGGCAGAGCAGATTATAGAAGGTGTAAATCCTACTAGGATGGATCTACTGGAGATTAGAAAGAAGTTATCTCTAGCTGAGAAAGGACATATGCTTCTAGAGGAAAAGAGAGATGCACTTGTAGAGAGATTCTTCCATATAATAGATGAGAGGAATAAACTTAGAAAAGAGATTGATGAATTGTTTAAACAAGCTTTTATATCGCTTATACAAGCAGAGATGATCATTGGCGAAGAGAGAGTTGAAGATGCAACAAGGTTTATACCTTCTATCGGCGAAATCTCTTTTTCACAGGAGAATATAATGGGTGTGAAGATACCTAAGATAGATATAGAAAAAATTAGTTTCCAAGATAAACCTCTTTATAGTATGATAGATACTTGTGCAGCTTTAGATGAAGCGCAACAAAGGTTTATAGTTATTCTAAAGAAGCTTTTAGAGTTAGTAAACCTAGAAGGAGGGATAAAAAATCTTGCTGTTGAGATTGAAAAAACCAAACGTAGAGTAAATGTTTTAGAAAACAATCTTATACCAAAACTTAAAGCTACTCAGAGATATATTGAGATGCAGTTGGAGGAACTTGAGAGAGAGGATTTCTTCAGACGGAAACGTATTAAAGCCATAATGGAATCTAAGAAACAACTATGATAAAACTAGAGGAAGACCCTATATTAGGTAGATTCTTTGATACACCTGAGAAGAAAGCCAAATGGCTAATGAGGATAAAAATAGCTTATATAATATGGATTATCTTTCTTATAATAGGAATATTTTTTATACTAGTAAGTTGGATACTGTGAGATGATGATATGAAAGATGAAAAAAGAAAAGATTGATAAATAACAATCAATATCAAGAGTTAAGTTGAATAAATTTTTCATCGGATGAGGATAAATATGGAAGAGAACCTTGAATCAATTGACGAATGGATTAAAACACAGAAATTCAACACCACTGCAGAGATACAGGTACCGGAACGTCTACTAGATCAAGTTATAGGTCAAGATAAAGCTGTAGCTGTTATTAGAAAAGCTGCTGAACAGAAGAGACATGTTATGCTAATCGGTGATCCCGGTACAGGTAAATCCATGATAGCTAGAGCTATGACAGAGTTCCTACCAAAAGAAGAACTAGAGGATATACTTGCTTATCCTAATCCTGAGGATCCTAATACACCTCATATTAGAGTTGTACCAGGTGGTAAAGGTAAAGAGATTGTTAAAGCTCAGAGAGCTGAAGCTAAGAAACGTAGAGAACAACAAACTAGTATGGTTACAACTATAGTTTTTATGATAATTGCTCTCTCTATATTCGCTGCAGTTGCACCTGCTATAACAAGTGGAAATTGGAATGAAACACATATGGAATATGCTATCTTTGGTATAATAGCAGCTGTTATGATATTCCTTATATTCTCAAGAGGATCTATGTTTCAACGTCAAGAATTACAGCATGTTCCAAAGATATTAGTAGCTCATGATAAAGATGATAAACCTCCTTTTATAGAAGCTACAGCGGCACACTCAGGAGCATTACTAGGAGATGTACGTCATGATCCATTTCAATCAGCTGGACTTGAAACACCTCCACATCAACTGGTAGAAGCTGGTGCCATACATAGAGCACATAAAGGTGTACTCTATATAGATGAGATTAACACCCTTAGTTTACCTTCGCAACAGCATCTACTAACAGCTATACAGGAGAAGAAATTTCAGATTACTGGGCAATCCGAGCGTAGCTTCGGAGCTATGGTTAAAACGGAACCTGTGCCATGTGATTTTATTCTTGTATCAGCTGGTAACCTTGATGCTTTGAAAGGTATGCATCCAGCTTTACGTTCTAGGATAAGAGGTTATGGTTATGAGGTTTATCTAAATAGTTGTATGCCAGATACCCATGAGAATAGAGAAAAATTAGTTAGATTTGTAGCTCAAGAAGTTAAGAAAGATGGTAAGATACCACATTTTGATAAAGGAGCTGTCGCAGAGATTATACATGAAGCACAACGTAGAGCTGGTAGGAAAGGTAAACTTTCTCTACGTTTAAGAGAACTGGGTGGACTTGTTAGAACAGCTGGTGATATTGCATATGAGAAGGGTGATAAAATTGTTAACAGAGAACATGTTATTCAAGCTAAAGCTATCGCTAAATCACTTGAACAACAAGTAGTAGAGAGAGCTATTGAACAACAGAAAGCCTATAGATCTTTTAAAACAGAAGGTGTAGAAGTAGGTGTTGTCAATGGTCTCGCTGTTCACTCTGCTGATCCATCTATGAGTGAATTCGCAGGTCTTGTATTACCTATAGTGGCAGAGGTTACACCTGCAGGTTCAGAAGCAGAGGGAAAGGTCATAGCTACTGGTAGACTAGGGGAGATAGCTAAAGAATCGGTGTTGAATGTATCTGCTATAATCAAAAAATATATGGGTAGAGATATATCTAAACATGATATACATATACAGTTTATCGGTACCTATGAAGGTTTAGAAGGTGATTCTGCTAGTATCTCCGTTATAACTGCTGTAATCTCTGCAATGGAGAATGTACCTGTTAGACAAGATGTAGCTATGACTGGTTCTCTAAGTATAAGAGGAAATGTCCTACCGATTGGTGGAGTGACAGCTAAGGTAGAAGCAGCTGTTAAAGCAGGTATTAAAAAAGTTATTGTACCAAAGGCAAATCTACAAGATATTCTACTTGAAGAAGAGTATAGAGATAAGATTGAAATAGTACCAGTTGAAACCCTTACAGAGGTCATTGAACATGCTCTTAGTGGCCCGGGTAAAGAAGAATTATTAGAGAAACTTAGATTTCTAAAACCACCTAAGGTTACAGGTAAAGTAGAGAGTGAGATGGAGAAGAAAATTGAAACCTCTGAATCTGGTGAAAAATAGATGAAAGCTCTCTTCATAGGGCGTTTTCAACCGTTTCACTTAGGGCATCTAAAGGTTTTAACTGGTTTATCAGATAGATATGATTTTATTATAGGTATAGGTTCTGCTCAATATGGTAATACATATGATAATCCTTTTACTTTAGATGAACGAATAGAGATGATTAAAGAGAGTCTTAGAGATTCTAATGTAAAATATGCGATCTATACTATACCTGATATACATGATTATTCCAGATGGGTTGATCATGTATGTTCTATTGTACCGTCTTTTGATATAGTTTTATCTAATAATCCTGTCACCAGGAAACTTTTCGAAGAAAAAGGTTTTAAAGTAGAAAATATACCAAAGTATAATCGTAGTTTGTATTCTGGAAGGGAGATTAGACGGAGGATTAGTAAAAACGAGAGATGGGAGGATTTAGTTCCAGTAGCTGTAGTTAAAATTATTCATAGTATAGATGGTGTTAGAAGGATACAAAACCTTTACTCCTCAAGAAGTCAATGATTCCAGCTGTTATAGAAACTACTGCAGCGAATATAATTAGATAGAATCCTAATCCAAGACCCCATTCTGCTTTCATATTAACTGTATCTCCATATGGCATAGGAACTTCTAGATAACCTCCTCCTTGTAGGCTACCTAAACTAAGTTGAGCGAGACGTCCCATTCCAATTAGAAATGCTGCTGCTACGATTATTACAAATATTATACTTATAGATACAAGGAGTAAAGAATATCTTTTCTTTAAAGCTATATTAGGTATAAAACTAATCCCCATGAGCATTAAACCTATTGTTATGATCAATAGAAGCGTTTGTAGAAAACCTGTAAATATCTCTGGTATAGTTGCAGAGGAGAAATACTGTTCTCCATTAACAACTAGATGCTCTATCATATTCGCCGGATAAATATAGAGGAAACTTGTCTTCCAAATTTCATGATCTACTGTTGAAGCATAGAGATTCCACCATGGAAATACAAGTGATAGCAAAGCTAGTGTGATAGTAAGTAGTTTCATAAAGGAATTAAAAGATATTTTATGGAGATATAGTAGTATAAGTAGCGATAGGATAGTGAGTATACCTCCTATTGTTATACCATTATAAACTGTTGAAGATATAGATGTAACAATTTTTATAACACTATCAGTTGTTAGATCAACTAATGTTGAACCTACTAGTGTTTTATCCTCATATACATCAACTGTATATTTAGCAGGTGGTAAAGATACAGGTCTCTTATATTCTGATACTGTTTTTCCATCTCTTCTAATTATAATATTATAATCATTATTGGATATAGGCTCTCCTCTTCTATTTAATAGATCCACCTCTAGAATATATTGAGAATTAAAATCTATAGAAAGATTGTTTTCAGTTGGAATCTCTACGATCCTCTTAGATATATAACCTCCAGAGGTTATCTGAAGTATATAGGTTGAAGCAGGTATACATTTAAATCTATATCTACCTTCTCCCATATAGTAAGGCTTTAAATCTATAGGATACATCATCTTATTACTAGTTAAAGTTACATCTAATCTTACATCTGGCGGAAAACCTAGTCTATCTCTTACATTAATGGTTAGATCATATAATGGTACAGTTATATCTATATAGGATCTAAATTTTGGTATAATTGTTGTATTAACAAGAAATCCTTTATAGTATATCTTTGCTATATATGGATATGATATCTTGAATAGATCTACTATAGATATCTCACTAAAGTTTTCAACTGTATACGATGAGAATAATGGAAATGGAACAGATATAACATCTATAGTTTGATTAGTTGTTCTATATCTCTCGATGATATCATTGATCTTCAAAATTTCTATATCTACATCTTCAATAGCTTTATGATATTGATCTTCTACTTTAAATTTTATATTCTGCTGCCATGTACAATATATATGGAGAGTAGTATCATGTAGTACATTTACTACTCCAACACCAATATATTTACTAGTATTTCTAAATACTCTATAGATTTTTACAGTATACCTCCCTGGTTTTAAACTCGGGAATTTAAAAACTTGGAAACCTATAAATGGTTTATAACTATACGCAGTTTCAACTAGGGAATCATTATGATATAATTCTCCTTTTAACATAGTTAGGTTTAAACCAGTGATGTTACTAAGTATAGGAAAAGATCCTATTCTACCTGTTAGATGTGGTATAACTGTTAATGTATAGATATTTTCTTCTCCCTTCCTGCTACTAGGTGTTTGATATCTAGCTTTAGCTAAAGGTTGAAAGAAACTGCTTTCTATATCTACATCTTTAAAGGTTGCATTTTGAAAGGTTACAAACTCTGCATCAAAATCAATTTTTAAACCCTTAGGTATAGTAAGATCATGGATTGTATATGGTTCAAAGCTATTTCTACCAAATGTTATAGAGGCGTAGTCAACTTCTGTTCCAACGAGATTTAGATATTCTTTCTCTGCTACTTTAACCTCTACGCCATCTCGCTCTCCACCTACTTTATCTATCAAATTATGATTTGAGGATAATATTATACCATGTGTTTTACCAGGTTTGCCAACATCATATGATAACCATGCTTTACTACCTATATCGCAGTCATCTTTATATGATATAATCCATGTTCTATCTCTTGTCTCAGGATTCTCCTGTAATTTGTATTCGTGTACTCTATCATCCTCTTCATATACGTGTAAAAATGGGAGTATACTTCCAAAACACATTTTATCAGTTACGCTACTCTTAGAATGATAAGATATTATTGCACCGAATCTACCATCAACATTTTCTATACCTTCTACTTGACAGTCTTTTAAAATTTCATGATGTACATGTACAACTATACGTTTTGGTTCAACAGGTGAATGATAATATTTATAGATATTTGTAGTTTGGATTTCTCCACCATTTGAAGCACTTGTAATAGTAAAGGATACCATTAGGTTTCCATCAACTAGTATATCCTTAGAGATAAGTTTTTGATCCGATGAAACCTCATCTGTTTCCTCTGTTCCCCTGTGAAAAGCAAAAGCAAAAGATGCTAGTAGATCAGAGTTTAAAATATCAAACTTCTTAGTACCTGGCTTCATTTTTATTACTACCTGAGATAGTTTACGGTTTAACACTTGTCCTTTTTCACCTACTCCATATACGATTTCTCCATCGTCTCTAATCTCATAGTAATCCCCCTCTACAGATAAACCAGAGATTGGTTCAAAATAATAGTGACGATCTTCTATAGAAACATGATCTTTATATCCAGCATATGGGGTTTCCTCATCATTATAATATATAAAATATTCTTCTTCACCATTTGCTATAGGTGGTATTAGGAAGACTAATCCGCAGCTTTTAATATGAGTATCATCAGTATAGTTTAAATTATATATTTGTGATTCCAATTCATACCATTTATTATTCTGCCAGCAGCATACTCTAACAGAATTATAAGAAGAGTTTTTAGCCCAACATGGATACTCAAAATCTATTTTTATATCAATTGGTTGATATATTGATTTCTGCGGAGAGGTTGATATAGGTAATATTATCTTCTGTTTATACTTCCAGTTTTTATTCCAATAAGGTGGATCAGAAGAAGAACTAGGTATCACTATACCTTCAACTAGAATTAAAGCTATCAGTAGATAAACTATTTGTCTTTTAAAGCACTGCATATAGCCAAACCCTATTCAACTAATCTAACCTACATTTCTTTATTATAATTTGTTATTATAATAATATAATAAAGTTTCCTTCTCTAGATGAAGAAGCTTATATAGAAAAACAAAAACATTTATACGTTAATATCTATTTCACCTAGTTTCGGGGATAAAAATATGAAAGTGAAGGATTATATCTGGAAGGAATACATCTTATTACCCGTATTGATTTTAATAGGTGTAATTGGACGTATTATACTCGTTGGATTAAAAATTCAACCTTTCCCTAACTTTGAAGTCATCATGGTTATAACCTTCCTTGCAGCTGTACTTATAAGATCAAAGATTGCCATTATAGTACCATTTCTCGCTATGATTATAAGTGATGTTATACTTGGAAACAGTGTCTTCATTGGTCATCCAATGAATAGAATAGTTATATTCACCTACTCCGGCTTTATATTCCTATCAGTTATCAGCTATCTTAGATCAGATTGGTTTAAAAAACATATACGAGATTTAAATTTGAAATCCATAGCTATAACAGGTGGAACAGGATTCATATTTACTCTTATATATGATATCTGGACAAATGCTGGATGGTGGTATATAATATATCCACATACAACTGAGGCTTTTATAAGTGTATTCCTAGCAGGTATACCTTTTATGATATATCATCTCCTATCTAATGTATTTATGTTTATAGTAGTAGCTCTACCAGTGGTATCATATATAACGATACACCATCCAATTATAATACCTAAGGAGACTCCTGATCTCACCTAGATTTTCTCTATCTCTCTTCAATATAGGGTGTTGAAAAATTAATTGAACCCTCCTACGTTTCATTTGAAGCAGGGATGCAACAAATGAAACGAATGAGGAGGGTGAGTCTCAGAAAGATCTTATCAAATTTAGACCTTTCTGAAATTGAGGTATGTTTACTGAAAAACTATCGGTATGAGAAAGGAAAACCTGGAAGACCACCATTGTCACCAACAGGGTTATTCCTCTGTTTCATCCTTATGTTCCTCAGGATGGAATCATATCGTGATTTCCAAGCATTCCTAGAAAAAAAACTATTTTTGGAGGCGATATCTTGGGTTCACGAGGACACCTGATATTGGAACATTTTCACATTTCCTAAGGCGGATTGGTGAACAGATATTTGAAGAATTATTCCAATCAAATCGTTCAGCAACTTCTGAACAAGGGTTTTCTCAGTAGGCATTGTGTTGCTATCGATGGTTCTATCCTTGAAGGAAACCCTGAGGATAAACAAGCAGGTTGGGGATGGGATCATATCAATAAATGTTATATCTACGGATACAAAATCCATGTTATCGTTGACACTAAAACAGAACTTCCATTAGCACTCTATTTCACCAAGGCAAATGTTCATGATTCACAAGCATTTAAACCATTATATCAACAGGTGATATCCTATGACTCACGGTTTCATATTGTATATCTCCTAGGTGATAAGGGATATGATTCATCAAAGATTAGGCAGATTCTTCTACATGACGAGGTGAAACCTATCATCAAAGCTGGTAAAACAAGGATCAAACCACAGTATCCCCTGTGGTTTCTTGAGAAATACCAGGAGAGAATCAGTGTAGAACGTTTCTTCTCCAGGTTAAAGAAATATCTTGATCTGAAACAACTGAACATACATGGTATAACACAGGTCAAACTGTTCTCCTATCTCATCAGTATCGGCATGCTGCTCATCGCTTATCTTAATGATCAAATAGGCTGCTGTTCACCACGAAGCATTAAATCATTCATTAGAAGATGGATGTAAAAAAAACGAAAAGAAGATGGATTTATCTTCAAATGGAAGAGTGGAAACTATGAATACATGACAACAACGGATCAGAGAATGGTGTTGAGACACCATTTTAGTGATCCATGAACACACAACCCAAAAAAAATGAACGCGTAATTCAGCGGTAATCCCCGCTGAAATACAATAAACCAAAGAAATCAACTAATTTTTCAACAAGCTTTCTCTTCAATAATTTTTGAAAAGATTTATATGATAAGAGTTTATATCCCATAAACATTATCATCAGATAAAAGGAGAAAGGGTTATGGCAATAGGATTTGTACTTATAAGCGCAGCACCGGCACGGGAACATGAAGTATATAATAAGCTATCTAAAGTACCAGAGATCGTAGAGTTACATCCTTTGTTTGGTGAATATGATCTAATTGCGAAGATTGAAGCAGAGGATTTCGAAAAACTAGGGGATATAGTTGTAAACAAGATAAGATCAATAGATGGAGTTATAGATACAAAAACATTAACTGGAACAAAATTTTGAGGTGAAAGAAAAATGATTCTACAATATTTTTTAGGAATGCTTCTATTGGTTTTTGCTATAGCTAGTATAATAGCAGGTATATTCACTGCATACTTTGGATCCGGTAGAAGCAAAGCTATTGGTATAATATTGATTCTAATAGGTTTGATCGTTGGCATTATATTCCTGTGGGGCGCTGGTCTCCTAAATGCTGTTTTAGGTGTCCCTCCAGCCATAATTAATCTAGTTGGAACAGTAACAGCAGGTGTAGCCTCGGTTATAGGAGCTATAATAGGAGCATTACTTGCCCTAGGTATCTTCCTAGTAGCAATAATGAAAGCATAAAACATTCTCCTATTTTTTTTATTATTGTAGTATCTAGTTTTTTATTAGATTGATGAAGTATCTATGTATCCTAGTATCATCTGTAAGTTCCGGGTGGAAAGACATCGCAAGTAGTTTATCCTGTTGAACCATGATTATACTATCATCTATCCTTGAGAGTATCTTACAATTACCCCATGTCCTAGTAATTATAGGAGCACGTATAAAAACAGCTGGAAATGGTTTTTCAAAATTTTTTATATTAACAAATTGTTCAAAAGATTCCCTTTGTCTTCCAAAAGCATTTCTATGAACCTCCATATCTATTACACTGATTAAATGTAGATTCTCAACTGGATCGACGATTTTCTTTGCTAGAATTATACAACCTGCACAGGTTCCCATAACTGCAAGATCTTCATCTTCAATTCTATCTATTATAATTTCAAGTAGTTTTAACCTATATATCATCTTTGATATCGTTGTACTCTCTCCACCTGGTATAATCAATCCATCGATTTTATTAAGAGTATCTCTATCTTTGATTATATAGATTCTACCATTTATTTCAAGCTCTTTTAATGTCTTCTCCATAATTGCTTTATGTTCAGAGATAGCTCCTTGTACTCCTAGAATACCGATATCTACCATCCTCTCTCCTGAAGATGCTGCGTTAGATTTTCTATTTCAATTCCACGCATAGCTTCTCCAAGATTTTTACTGACCTCTGCTATAACCTTTGGATCATCATAATGGGTAACTGCTTCTACTATTGCTCTTGCACGTTCTGCAGGGTTTTCAGATTTAAATATACCTGATCCAACGAATACACCATCACTTCCAAGTTGCATCATAATTGCTGCATCAGCAGGAGTAGCTATACCACCTGCTGCAAAGTTTACAACGGGTAACCTATTTATCTTCTGAATCTCTTTTAATATCTCAAAGATTTCTTCTTTAACTGTTTCATATGTATAATCTCCAAATATCCTTGTATCTTTTGTGACATCTTGATTTGTAAGGGTTTTAAATGCATCTACATAGGATTGGATGTATTCTCCAGATAGTTTTTCAAGACCTTCATCATCCGTCTCTGACACCATTTTTATCATTGTTGAAACCATTCTTTGATGACGAACTGCCTCGATAATATTTCCTGTTCCAGCTTCACCTTTTGTTCTTATCATTGCAGCTCCTTCCCAGATTCTACGAACTGCTTCTCCTAGACTTCTACATCCACATACAAATGGAACAGTAAACAAACGTTTCTCTACATGATAAAATGGATCAGCTGGAGTGAGAACCTCTGATTCATCTATCATATCTACTCCTATTGCTTCTAATGCTTGTGCCTCTACGAAATGACCTATTCTAGCTTTTGCCATAACTGGTATACTAACTGTATCCATAATATTTTGTATAACCTGTGGATCTGCCATTCTAGCTACTCCACCTTCTTTTCTTATATCTGCTGGTACACGTTCAAGAGCCATTACTGCTACAGCACCGCTCTCCTCAGCTATAGCAGCTTGTTCTGGAGTTGTAACATCCATAATCACTCCGCCTTTCTGCATCTTAGCAAATCCTCTTTTAATGAGCGTTGTACCATGTCTAAGTTTCGAGAGATCAACATTTTTCATTTAACCTACCCCCTTTTTAGGGTTTATACACCCTATATAATACACTC
>QMTB01000005.1 GCA_003649845.1 Thermoplasmata archaeon
ATACAAGAAGCAATAAACCAATCACAACCAGGAGATACTATATACATACACAACGGAACCTACCATGAACATATCATAGTAAATAAATCATTAAAAATCATAGGAGAGAACAAGTATACAACAATAATCGATGGTGATAATGAATGGGATGCCATAATACTCATATCAAACTCAAATGTATATCTAAGTAATATTACGGTTACAAATCAAAGTAAAGACAGCTGGACAGGTGGAATAGACATCAGCGAAGGATTCTGGACATCTGGAAAAAGAAAAGAAATATACAATATCACAATATACAACTGTATAGTAGAAAACTGTGGGTGTGGAATATA
Organism: Thermoplasmata archaeon; assembly: GCA_003649845.1. GTDB lineage: Archaea > Thermoplasmatota > E2 > DHVEG-1 > DHVEG-1 > B44-G15. Next base: position 336 of record QMTB01000005.1, read on the forward strand.
CCCCACAAACACAACCAATATCAAAATAACAAATTGTATGATATACAATAATACTGGAACAGGTCTATACATAGTCGACTCCACCAACATAATAATCGATAACTGCACAATATACAAAAATGGTCAAGGAGATCGAGGAGGGGGGTAGAGATATGGAAGTCACCAGATGGAATAAAAACCAGAGGATCAGTAATAATCAAAAATTGTAGAATATTTGAAAACCTATGGAATGGTATAGCTATAAGTAAATCTGGTGGCAATAAAGGAGAACTAACCAACATCACCATATACAACAACATCATAGACAACAACAGAATAAATGAACCCTATGATAAACATGGTACAGGAATAGATATAAGAAGAACCACAAACATTATAATAAAAAATAATATAATAACAAACCATCCTATCTCACAAAATATAGGAGGAGGAATATACCTCTCAGACTGCAAAAAAACAACCATAGAAAAAAATAATATAACAAAAAATGGACTAGGAATAAAAATATGGTCCAACTATAAAGATATAATACCAAACTACACAATAAAAAACAACAACTTCATAAAAAACAAGATACAAGCAGAATTCTACTACCGATTCCCACAAGGACTACTAGAAAAAACCACCTGGAACCAAAACTACTGGGACAACCACCATAACAAACAAAAAATCAAAACCATACTAGGCTACCTAGCAATCCTAAACAAAAAATACACTATACTAGCTATAATACCCTACCTAGATTTCGATAAACAACCAGCAGAAAAACCATACAACATCAAAATATAAAAACATAAGGTAAACTTGGACACCAAAATCAAATATACCAGAATTTTATTTGCTAGGTTTATATGCCTGTTGTAACCTTTGACTATCATGAATTCTTAGATCTATTAGGATATGATATATCGAAAGAAGAGCTATTAGATAGATTACCTATGATTGGAGGAGATCTTGATAGAGTAGAGGGAGATGAAATTAGTATAGAGTTTTTCCCTAATAGACCAGATTTATCATCTGTAGAAGGTATAGCTAGGGCATCACGGGCTTTCTTTGGATTTAAACCAGGTTTAACTATGTATCCTGTTGAAGAAACTGATATTGTTATGAACGTTGAACCCTCTGTTAAACAAGTTAGACCCTATGTTGCATGTGCGTTGATCACCAATGTAGCTATGAGTGATGAACTTATATCTTCTCTCATGGGTTTACAAGAGCGGTTACATCTAGGAATAGGTAGAAACCGTAGGAGAGTAGCTATTGGAGTACATAACTATGATGCAGTGCAACCTCCATTTACCTATAAAGCTGTTGATCCAGATGCTGTACAGTTTATACCTCTAGCTAAAGATGAACCTATGACATTGAGAGAGATATTATATAAACATGAGAAAGGTATAGCCTATGCTCATATCCTTAGAGATGTAGATAGATATCCACTTATAGTAGATAGAAACAACAATGTGTTATCCTTCCCTCCTATAATCAATGGTATACTTACAGAGGTTACACCTTATACGAGAAATATATTTCTAGATGTAACAGGTACAAATCTCCAGGCGGTTAAATGTACACTTAATATAGTAGCTACAGCTTTAGCAGAGAGAGGAGGAAAAATACATGGTGTTAATATAAAATATAGTGATCACTCTGAGGTAACACCAGATTTAAATCCTAATAGAAGAAAACTATCGATTTCATATGTCAATAGTATACTAGGTTTATCATTAGATAGGAAACAGATAATGGATTCTTTAATGAGAATGGAATATAATGTTAAGGATATTGATGATGATACTGTTGAAATAGAGATACCAAGTTGGCGTGCAGATATACTACATGATATAGATTTAGTAGAAGATGTAGCAGTTGGTTATGGTTATGAGAAATTTGAGGGTAAACTACCTGAGAAACTAACCTTTGGTAAACCTATAGAATCCCATGAGGAGATAAATAGTTTAAGAACTATTATGATAGGATTAGGATTCCAAGAAGTTACTACCTTTACTATATCAAATGAAGATGATGAATTTAGAAAACTTTCTCTACCCGTAGGTAAAAAAGTTGAAATACTTAATCCAATTGGAGAAGAATACTCCTGTTTAAGAGTAAGTCTATTACCATCTCTATTAAAATTATTAGCGGAGAATAAACATCATTCTCTACCTCAAAGGATCTTTGAAATCGGTGTAATAGTCGATGAAAGTTTTAGGAATAAAACTCATCTAGCCGCTGTCGAAATAAGCGCTAAAGCAAGTTTCACAAATTGTAAATCAATTATAGAAGCAATTATGAGAAACATCGGTAAAGAATATGTATTAGAGGAGAAAAATCATCCTGCTTTTATATATGGTAGATGTGCATCTGTTATGTATAATGATGAAGAAATTGGTTTCCTTGGAGAACTTCATCCTAAAACTATTATAAGTTACGAGTTGGAGCATCCTATTATAGCATTTGAATTTCAATTGAATAAAATCTTAGAGAGTTAGTTTAAAACTCCAACTTCTTTTTCAACTTCTCTTAGTATCTCTCCTGATCTAACAAGTTCTTTCATCTTATCATGGTCAATATATAATGGTCTATCTTCTTCTAAATGCGCAACGTATCTTCGTATAACCTCTCTTGCCTTTGCTACGCCTTTACCGAGCTTATATTTTCTAAAATCAAGAGCTTGTGCTGCTGCCATAAACTCTATACCTAGTATACCATAGGCATTATCTAGAATTTGAAGGTTTTTAATAGCTGTATTCATACCCATTGAAACAAAATCTTCTTGATCAGCAGCAGCTGGTATAGATTGCATAGAAGCAGGTGTAGATAATATACGTTGTTCAACAATAAGCATATCTGCAGTGTATTGACTTAGCATTAAACCAGAAAACATACCGGCTCCCTTTGTTAGAAATGGCGGTAGCCCTTCACTTAAAGCAGGGTTATTAAGTCTATTGAGACGGCGTTCTGACATTACACATACCATTGTTATTGCTGCACCGACCATATCCATAGGTAGGGAAACTGGTGTACCTTGAAAGTTTGCACCAGAAAGTTGTAGATCTTCATCTGGGAAGAAAACAGGGTTATCTCCTACACCATTAAGCTCTATCTCTACTTGTGACCAAGCATATTCTAAGGCGTCACGAGCAGCACCTATAACTTGTGGAGTGGATCTAAGAGAATAAGCATCTTGTACCCTTGTTTTTATTTTACCTGCTTTTAAATCTCCACCTTCAATGAGTTTATTTATATTCTCAGCTGATTTAATCGCTCCTTTGAAGCCTCTTGCCTCATGAAGTTTTACTGTATATGGTTTCATATTAGCTTTTAATGCTTCTAAGCTCATTGCTGCTGCTATTTCAGCTTGTTTCAACCAGTTTCTAGCATCATATAGAAATATAGCGCTCATAGCTGTTAGAAGATTAGATCCATTTATAACCGCAAGTCCATCTCTTGCATGTAAACCTGGTATAGGGATACCTGCTTTTTCCATTGCTTCTCTACCATCAAGTAGTTTACCTTTATAGTATGCCTTTCCTTCTCCTAGTAATACTAATGCTATTTGAGCCATAGGAGCTAGGTCACCACAGGCTCCTACAGAACCTTTTTGACATACATAGGGTGTAACTCCTTTGTTTAACATCTCAACAAGTGTAAGGGTGATCTCTGGGCGACAAGCGGATTGACCATGTGCATGTACATTTATCCTAGCAGCCATTGCTCCTCTCACATATTCTATAGGAGCTGGTTCTCCTATACCAGCAGAGTGATTATATATCAAATATTTTTGAAATTCCTTGATTTGTTCATCTGATAGTATAACCTCTGAAAACTCTCCTATTCCTGTGTTTACACCATACATGATCTCTTTTGCCTTAATCTTCTTCTCTAAAACATTCCTACATTTCTTTATCCTTTTCAATGCATCTGGATGTAACTCTACTTTCTCATTGTATCTAGCGATTCTAACTAGATTCTCTATGGTTAGATTTGATCCATCTAATACAATCATGGTATCCCCTTCATATTTTCCTTTTTATTATATGAAATGGAGAAATGGTATCATCTTCTCCTTAAACTATTTTATGGAGGAATACATTGGGAGATAGAGATGAGTATAAATTGTAGTAAGTGCAGGAAACCAGCTATCACCTATATAAGATATAATGGTATGCATCTATGTAGAGAACATTTCATTGAATATGTTAAAAGAAGGGTTAAAAAAGATGTTAAGAAACAAATTGAGATTCCAAATGATGCCACTATTGGAGTAGCTGTATCAGGTGGGAAAGATAGTCTGATAGCTCTATACCTAGTTCATGAAATATTTTCTATTAGAGGTAATAGGATTATTGCGTTCACTGTCGATGAAGGGATTAAAGGTTATAGAGACGAAAGCATTGAATTTGCTAGGAGAAACTGTGAAAAACTTGGAGTAGAACATCATATGGTATCTTTCAAAGAAATGATAGGTTTTACCTTAGATGAAATAGTTTCTAGGAAAAAAGATGGAAAAGGCCCTTGTAGTTACTGTGGGGTATTTAGAAGATTTTGTTTAAATAAAAAAGCTAAGGAACTAGGAGTAAAGGTGTTAGCTACTGGCCATAATTTAGATGATATGGCGCAATCTGCATTGATGAATTTTGTAAAAGGGGATATAGAGAAGATAGCGCGTATGGGGCCTCATACTAGGATTCAACCTGGGTTAATACCAAGGTTTCTCCCTTTAAGGCTTATACCGGAGAAGGAAACTACATTATTCGCATTAATTAATGGAGTTGAATATCATGATAGAGTATGTCCTTATTCAATAGAAGCCTTTAGAGGGGTTTTTAGAGATATAGTAGAAGGATTAGAGAATGATCATCCTGGTACACGGCATGCTATATTTAAAAGCTATGAAACTATAAGGAAGATTCTCCTTGAGATACGTCCTTTTCAACCGGTTCATCCTTGTGAAATATGTGGTGAACCTACATCTCAGAGGATATGTAAAGCATGCATGCTTTTAGAGAATTTAAAGAAAAAATAGTATTGTAATGGAGAAACCACTGAGATTTTTTCAAAAAAACAGTTTAATGAAAATATTTATATATTTAAATTATAATTTTGATTTGGAGAATGAGGGGGAAGAATAATTCTTCGAACCTCTCTCCTCAATCTTTTTATCACTCCTCATTCTCCACTTAAAATTAAATCTATTTGTATAATGACTTGCATGATGAAAATTATTTAAAAGATAAAAGAGGTTTTATACAAACTCTCTTAATTTATCTATTTCAGGGTTTTGGATACCGCTGCGTTTAACAGGAAATATGTTTTCAAGTAGATTGGTTTCTTGAATATAGGTTCTATAGGTTTTAACTAGTTCGCTCTCAAATTTTTTAGCGTGTTTAAGATCCTTTGCGACAAAACAGATAAGCCAATCATATGTACCATGTAGATAGTAGCTTGATTCTATAATAACACCTATATCTTCAGCTTGTTTCTCCATTTCTCTAGATATAATTTTATCAACGATTTCTTCAGCAGGTTTATTAGCCTTCCTTATAAGTAGAATATACTCCTTTAAATCATATTTCTCATAATCTGTCACAGCATGGTAACCCCATATAGTTTTGCTTTCCTCCAATGTCTTTATTATACGTCTAACCTTTGGTACAGAGAAACCACATTTTTTTGCAATTGTTTCTAAACTATCTTTAGCGTGTGACTGAAGAAGAAAGAGTATCTTCTCCTCGTCTTTTCTAACTTCGGCTCTACTTCTCTTCGCCATTTTTTCCACATCCGGCAGATTAGGGTAATATATAATTCAGTTAAAAACTTACCTGTCCTACATAAAAAGAGTTAAATATAAACTTTTGGTGGAAGCATAGTATATTAAAAACTTTTTTATGTATAAATCTCCTCTCTCATATAACAATGAGGAAGTTGAAGTTAAACTGTAACGCCCTTGATTCTCTCCTTGGAGGAGGAATAGAAAGCGGTTCTATAACAGAGATATATGGTGAAGCAGGAGCTGGGAAAACAAATTTCTGTCTACAAGCTGCGAGAGAATGTGCATTAACTGGTAGAAAAGTTGCTTATATAGATAGTGAAGGTGTTTCTCTTGAGAGGTTAAATCAGATATGTAATGGATATGATGTAGAAGATATTCTAGATAGGATACTCTTCTTTTCTCCTATGTCTCAGAAGGAACAGGAGAAGATGGTTTCTAATGCTATTAAAATTAAGAATATACAATTAATTATAGTAGATACTTTAAATCTATTTTATCGTTTGTTTGTAGAAGAAGAGAAGGATGAAACTACTCATTCTTTTACTAAACAAGTAGCATCTCTACAGAGGGCAGCTAGAGAAAAAGATCTATATGTAATTGTAGCGCAGCAGGTATACACTGATAAAAACGGCGAAATAAAACCTTTTACAAGTAGAGATATAGAACATCTAGTTAAAACTGTTTTAAAACTAGAGAAGATAGATATAGGTGTAAGAGAGGCTACTATTATGAAACATCGTTCTCAACCTGAAGGTAAAAAAGCTAGATTCACTATTACACAACAGGGTTTAGAATGAAAGATATTATAGAATGGCTAAATGATAGTAGTTATATACCTCCTCTACCTCCAGCTTGCGAGATGTGCGCAAGGGGGTCAAAACTTGTGGTATTAATAACAGGGTTATGTCCAGCAAATTGTTTCTATTGTCCACTAAGTTTCAAGAAAGGAGGAAAGGATGTTATATATGCTGATGAATGGAAACTTGATGATGAAAATGATACAGCTAAACTTATACAGGAAGCAGAGTATATTGAAGCAGAAGGAGCAGGTATAACTGGAGGAGACCCTCTAATAGTATGGCGGAGAGTAAAGAGATATATTCATGTTTTGAAGGATGAATATGGATCTAGTTTTCATATACATCTATATACCTCTGCATTGAAAAACTGGGAGTATATCCCAGAGATAGTATCAGCTGGATTAGATGAGATAAGGTTTCACCCAGAGCCAATTTATTGGAAGAATATGGATGAAAGCCCTATTAGAAAAGCTATTGAGTTAGCCCTTGAAAATCCTGTAGATGCAGCTATTGAAATACCAGTTATACCAGGTGTGAGAGAGGATATCATCTCTATAATAGAATGGGCTGATAGAATAGGTATAAAATGGGTTAATTTAAATGAGTTGGAATTCTCTGAGAGAAACGCTGATAACTTTATTAGAAGAGGTTTTGATGTTAAAGATGATACCTCAGCAGCTGTAAAGGGAAGTGAGGAAACAGCTAAAGAGATATTGAAGGGTATAGAGGAGAAGCAGCTTGATATAGGTGTACATTATTGTTCATCTTCCTTCAAGGATGGCATACAGCTTAGAAATAGAATTATGAGAAGAGCTAAAAATATAGTTAAACCCCATGAGGTTATAACAGAGGATGGAACACTGCTGTTTGGAATAATTCAACCATCAAATGAGATGAATCTAGAGAATTTAGAATCATTATTGAAAAATAAATATGGAATCAATGAGTTTCATATCAATAGTATGAAGAACAGGGTTGAAACTAGTATACCTATTATTAGAAAACTTGCATGTAGAGTTAGAGGAGAAGATATAAAATGTTTTATCATAGAAGAGTATCCAACAGCTGATAGATTAGAAGTTGAAAGAATACCGCTACCATAAGTTTTTATCTCTGAAAAGGTTTTTATACGTCTCCTGTATTCCCAACTAACTATAACCTATCTATGAGAGCTAAAAGGAGGCTGCATTAAATATGCCTATCTATGTAAAATTTCAAACACCAAAGGAAATCCAAGATCTAGCCTATGATATTGTAGAAAAGGCTCGAGATACGGGTAAGATAAGTAAAGGAGCTAATGAGGTTACGAAACAAGTGGAACGTGGACAAGCAAAACTAGTTGTAATGGCAGAAGATGTTACACCAGAAGAGATACTAGCACATATGCCTATACTATGCGAGGAGAAGAAAATCCCCTATGCCTATGTTCCAAGTAAAGATGAACTCGGTAGAACCGCTGGGTTAAAAGTGAGTTGTTCAACCGTTGCCATTATAAACCCTGGTAAAAGTAAGGAAGATATAGAAAATATTGCTAAAAAAGTGGCGGAATTAAAACAAGAGGGATAAAAACATGGTTGAAGGAACACCATGCGAGGTTGTAGAAATCATAGGTAGAACAGGAATGGCCGGAGAGGCGCAACAAGTAAAAGTAAGGGTATTAGATGGTGTAGATAAAGGAAAGATTATCACAAGAAACGTTATGGGTCCAGTACAGCTTGGAGATATACTAATGCTCAGTGAAACCCAGAGAGAAGCAAAAAGATTAGGTGGTCCACTCTAGTGGAAGAGGGGATATAGAAATGGTTGAGAGAAGGATATGCTCATTCTGTGGAAATGAGATAGAACCAGGTACAGGTAAAATCTATGTTAAAAAAGATGGAACAGTATTATATTTCTGTAGAAATAAATGTCAGAAGAATATGTTGAAACTTAAACGTATACCTAGAAAAGTGAGATGGACTAAATTTTATACAAAGAAATAGAAGAATAATACTAGCTTTAGAAAAACTTTTTCTCCTAATTAGGCATTATAGTTAGATGAGGGATTGAAATGGAGTTGAAGATAGTTGATATAGAGAAACCAGAGGATATGAATTTTATCTTGGGTCAAACTCATTTTATTAAATCAGTTGAAGATCTATATGAAGCAATTGTTAATACTGTACCGCAAGCAAAATTTGGAATAGCTTTCTGCGAAGCAAGTGGAGCTCTTAAAGTTAGAAGCATAGGTAATGACGATGAACTTAAGAAATTAGCTGAGAAAAACATGCTATCTATTGGGGCAGGGCATTCTTTTATAATATTTATGAAAGATTGTTATCCATTGAATATACTAAATAGAATTAAAAACGTTCCAGAGGTTTGCAATATATATTGTGCTACAGCTAATCCTACAAAGGTTATAATAGCTGAGGATTCCTTTGGATCAGAAAAAGGGAGAGGGATACTAGGAGTAATAGATGGTTTTATTCCTAAAGGTGTTGAAACAGAAGATGATATCAAATGGAGGAAGAAGTTTCTACGTGACATTGGATATAAACTATAGAATTAGTAGCCATGTTTACCTATCATAGGTACAAAAGCGCAACCACCTAGATTCTTCTTATATATCTTATTTTTTTTCTTCTCTACTAGATATAGATCAGAGTATATTCTACCAACTGGTATCAATAATTTACCTGGATCCTTAAGTTGTTCAATAAGAGGTATAGGGATATCTGGAGCAGCACATGTAACATAGATTCTATCATATGGAGCATACTTCTCTAAACCTTGAGATCCATCGCCTGTTTCTACTGTAACATTATCTATACCTGCTTTCTCTAGATTCCTTTTAGCAAATTCAGCTAATTCAGATAGCCTCTCCACTGAAAAAACATGTCCATTTGGAGCAACAAGATATGCAACAATAGCAGCATGATAACCTGAACCTGAACCTATTTCTAAAACACGTTGACCTGGTTTAAGATCTAATGCTTCTACCATGATTGCTACCATATGAGGAGCAGAGATAGTTTGACCGTAACCTATACTCAGAGGAGTATCTATATAGGCTTCTGTTTTAAGTTCCTCTGGTATAAAGTATTCCCTTGGAATGTTGAGGAAAGCTCCTTCAACTTTTTTTGAATAGATTCTACCCTCTCTTTTTAGATATTCAACCATCTGTTTCCTTTGTTGATGGAAATCCATTGTATAAATAAAATATCTTTCCTATTTTTCATAGTTATGTTTTTTAGTGGTAAAGATATTCCATTCGACTTGTCATGAAAACAACAGTTATTGCATTAGGTGGTAACGCTCTTATTAAACCTGGGCAGAAGGGAACTATATATGAACAGTTTGCAAACACTAGAGAGGTAGTGAAATCAATAGCTAGAATAATCAGAGAAGAGATAAAAGTGGTTTTAACTCATGGTAATGGACCACAAGTTGGAGCTATACTACTCCAGAATAATCTAGCTAGAAAGCTAATACCTCCTATGCCTCTTGGTATATGCGTTGCAGAAAGTGAAGGTTTCATTGGTTATATGATACAGCAATGTCTATCTAATGCTTTAAATTCTATTGGAATTAGGAAACAGGTAGCTACTATAGTTACACAAGTATTAGTTGATAAAAACGATTCTGCTTTTAATAATCCAACTAAACCTATTGGACCATATTATACACAAAGAGAAGCAAAGGTTTTAATGAAAGACGGCTATAGTATGAGAGAATTCCCTAGAGGATGGCGTATTGTTGTTCCATCTCCAGATCCAAAATCTATAGTTGAAGGCGAGGTTATTAGAAAAATGATTGAAAATGATATCATAGTTATAGCAGCTGGAGGTGGAGGGTTACCAGTAGTTGAAAAAGAAAACTGGGGTTTAGATGGAGTTGAAGCAGTTGTTGATAAAGATCTTGCATCTGAGAGACTTGCAGAGGCTATAAAAGCTGATACTATGATTATTCTAACTAATGTTGAAAATGTATATTTAAACTATAATAAACCTAATCAGAAAGCATTGAGAGAGGTTTCTCTAGATGAGATTAAAAATTTTTATGAGAAAGGATATTTCCCAGCTGGCAGTATGGGTCCAAAGATTCTAGCTAGTATAAGATTCCTTGAGAATGGTGGTAAAAAAGTTGTTATATCCCATGTAAACTATGCATGGGAGGCATTTAAAGAAGAGAAAGGTACAATAATTGAGAGATGAATAGATTTTTAGAGTTATGGATACAGCATCTATTGAAGAAGAGATCAAAAAGATAGAGGAGGAAATCCTCTCCACTCAGAAGAATAAAGCTACAGAGCATCATATAGGAAAGTTAAAAGCTAAGATAGCTAGACTTAGAGCAGAGTTAGAGAAACAGAGAAGTGCTGGTGGAAAAGGAAAAGGATTCTCTATAAAGAAATCCGGTGATGCAACAGTTGCTCTTGTAGGTTTCCCTAGTGTTGGGAAGAGCACTCTTCTAAATCAACTAACTGATGCCTATAGCGAGGTTGGACACTATGAGTTTACCACTATAGAGGTTATACCTGGAATGATGAACTATAAAGGAGCAAAGATACAATTATTGGATCTCCCAGGTTTAATATCAGGTGCATCAATGGGTAAAGGTAGAGGAAGAGAGATACTCTCTGCTCTACGTAACGCTGATCTACTATTATTGATAGTAGAAGCTGCTAGAATAAAAGATTTCGACATCATGATTAAAGAATTATACGATGCGGGTATTAGACTTAATACACATAAACCTGATGTTATAATAAGGAAAACAGGTCAAGGGGGTTTGATTATAAATGCTCCATCTACTCTCAATTTAGATATTAAAACTATTAAATCTATAGCATCAGAGTATGTAACTAATGCTGAGATAACAATAAGAGAGGATATAACAGAGGATCAACTAATAGATGTTTTCATGGATAACCGTAAATATATATCTGCATTGGTAGTAGTAAATAAAATAGATCAATATTCTAAAGCTGAGATAGATGAAGCTGTTAGTAAAATTAGAAACTGGAAGATTATACCTGTTTCTGCTAAAACAGGTATAGGTTTAGATGAATTAAAAGAAGAAATATTTGATACCTTAGGCCTTATTAGAATATATATGAAACCTCAAGGTAAGAAACCTGATTTCAACGAACCTCTTATTCTTAGAAGGGGAGGAACAGTTGAAGATGTATGCAGTAGATTGCATAGAGATTTCAAAGAACGTTTTAGATACGCCCAAGTATGGGGTAGATCTGTTAAATATCAAGGGCAGAAGGTAGGTTTAGAGCATGAACTGGAAGATGAAGATATTCTAACTATAATACTCCATCACTAATTTTTTAAAAGTTTTTTAACTTGTCTAACAACATGTTTAGCGGTTAAACCATATTTTTCTAGCAAATCCTTTGGATCTCCGCTTTCGCAGAATTTATCTTCTATACCCATTCTTTTAAATCTAATAGATGCTGAGTTTTCAGCTAAAACCTCTGCTACTGCTGCTCCAAGTCCACCTATTATTGAATGTTCCTCTATAGTAACAATAGCATTTGTTTTTCTACTGGATCTAAGTATAAGCTTCTCATCTAATGGTTTAATGGTATGCATATCGATAACCCTAGTAGATATCCCCTCTTTAAGTAAGATTTTATGTGCATCTAATGCTGCATCAACCATTGTACCGCAAGCTATAATAGTTGCATCATCTCCATCTTCTACAATCATTCCTCTACCAATTTCAAGGGTTTCAACATAGCTTCTATCATATATAACTGGTACATCAGCTCTACCAACTCTAGCATACATTGGACCTTTATGTTCAGCCATTAGTTCAACTATCTTCTCTGTTTGAGTAGCGTCACTTGGAGCAAGAACAGTCATATTTGGTAGTACACGCATTAAAGCTAAATCCTCTATCATCTGATGACTAGCCCCATCTTTACCAACACTTATACCTCCATGGGTTGCAAAGATTTTAACATTAACTTGAGAATAAGCTAGATCCATACGTATCTGATCATAAGCTCTACCCGTTGCAAATACTGCAAAGGTACTAACAAAAGCTATTTTGCCGCATGATGCAAGACCTGCAGCAGTAGACATCATATTTGCCTCTGCAACCCCCATTTCAAAGAAACGATTAGGATATTTTTTTGCAAACAAAATAGTTTTTGTTGATTTAGATAAATCTGCATCCAACACAACTAGATTAGGATATCTTGCTCCTAGTTCAACTAGTTTCTCTCCATAAGCATTTCTAGGATTCCCCATTAATTTCTCTGTCACATTGAAGCCTCCAATTTCTTCTGAAGCATATCTAGTTCCTCTAAAGCAAGGTTTCGTTCCATCTCATTTGGTGGTACACCATGGAAGTCAACGTTATTCTCCATAAAGGATACTCCTTTTCCTTTAACAGTATTTAGAATGATAATTGAAGGCATGTTCTCTTTATGATCTGCTTCATCTAAAGCTTTTAGAATCTCAGCTATATCATGACCATCTACTTCTATAACATACCATCCAAAAGCTTGCCATTTCTCCCTTAATGATTCTAAACGCATTACCTCCTCAGTGTTACCATCTATTTGGAGATAATTTCTATCAACCATAGCGGTCATATTATCTAGTCTATAGTGAGCTGCAGCAGCTGCAGCCTCCCAAACTTGGCCTTCATCTAACTCTCCATCACCAAGCATAACATATACATGATATGATTTACCATCTAGTTTACCTGCTAAGGCTACGCCATTGCCAAAGGATAAACCATGACCAAGTGAACCAGTAGATGCTTCAACACCAGGTGTATACAAACTAACAGGATGACCTTGAAGCATATGATTAATCTCTCTTAGATGATATAATTCTTCTATTGGAAAATAACCTAATTCCGCTAGTACAGCATATAATGCAGGAGCAGCATGACCTTTACTTAGAATAAATCTATCTCTATCAGGATCATCAGGATTCTTTGGATTATGTCGCATATGAGCAAAATATAATGCGACGATTGCATCTACGGCAGATAGAGAGCCACCTGGATGTCCTGATGCTGCACGATACAGCATCTCAATTATATATTTCCTGATTTTAACCGCTAGGAGTTCCAGCTCCTTAATCTGTTTCTCAGTATAATATGCCATTGGATCCCTCATCCAAAATTGGATCCCCAATTCCCCTGAATCCATATTCTATTCTAAAAACTTTCTGAAAAATCTGCTATGATAATAAAAAATTAGGTTCACTTTCTATTTTATTTTAACCTCATAGATATATATTTCTTCTTCACCTATAGATTGCCTCATTATTCTATTAGATCTAAGATCAAAGTCTATAATTATCTTCTGGAGTTTCTTTTGATCAGCAAATGATGTTGAAATGAAATAACCTAAACCATTCTTTTTAAGATGTCTAGATAAACCTTTGAGAAATGGTTTTATTAGTTTAAATCCATCTCTACCACCATCTACAGCTATATCAAACCATCCACCTAATTTTTCCTCCGCATATGTGGGAAGATAAGGTGGATTGAAGATTATTATATCAAATTTTTCTCCTTTATTCAACACTTTGAACATGCTACCTTTTCTAACATCTATACTACCTTTTAATAGATGTATATTATTCTCTATATTCTTCTTTGTAGTCTCAATAGCATATGGATTTATATCAGAGCATACTACATTAGCACCTTTTTTTGCACAAACTAGAGCTATAATACCGCAACCAGTACCTATCTCAAAGACATCAGTCTTAGGTTTAACTTCTATAGCCTCTACTAGTAGAAAGGTATCCTCTGCTGGATCATAAACCTCTGGATGAATCATTATAGATAGATCTTGATAGTGGAACATATTTATCGACTAGGTAATGGTGGACGAACAGCAAGCCATAATATCACAATAAATATTATACCGAATATATTGAATATCAAAGCTGATAGTATAAGGAGTATAACCCATAAAATGCCTTCTCTGCCTCTCTGTTCCGCATCTTTATATATCCATATACATAAAAGTAGAGTTATAACCAAGGGAAGGATGATAAATATAAGACAAACTATCAACAACCCTAAACCCATAAACCAACCTATACCTGGTAGATGTTCAACGATGCGAGTAAAGTTTTCATCTGGAAATGGAGTTTCTTGAGCTAAGAATAATGGAAATATGAGATATAGAGAAGCTTCTCTAAGTTTTTGAGTTAAAGGCTTCATGACGAAAAATCGAAACAATGTTTTATATTATATCTCTTTTGGAATAATCCTTTTGATTCTAGAATGACTTAAGAATTACAAGCTTAGAATAGGATATCTAACCTTATACATCCCATCCTATCTTTTAGATTCTATAAATTTGTAAGTTCAAAGATTTTACATAGTTAGCACCTATGAAAGAGGGTGTATAAATACATTCAAGCTATTCCTCAGACCTTCAATTCCTAAGTTGAGGATATCTAAAATTGTTATATATTCAACCTGCAGTATTGCTCTAGAAAATGAATTATAATTTTTCTAGCAGCTTACATTTATCCTAATTTATAATGTTTCCTTACGTCTTTAGTAATCCTCCAGGTACATTTCATACCCTCTGGAAATATAACATGATCACCTTCACCAAAATGAAACTCTTCTCCATCCTCATTTATCACTGTAACTTCACCTTCTAAGATTAAACAAGTTTCTTTTATATCATACTCCCAGGGAAACTCAGAAACTTCTTTCTCCCAAATAGGCCAAGAAGATGCTTCTTTTTTCTCCTCTTCTGTTGGTTTATGTATAATTGGTTTCATGCCAGGTGTATATAGATTCAATCATCTTTAAATTTACTAAACTTACAAATAGGAGAGAAATCCATAAATTATAACTTCCATTCATAAATTAGAAATCCTTAAGTGTCATATTTTTATCATAATCTCCAGGTGAAATATATCCATGGATGGATTTATAAATTGGACAGATGTAGAGATGGTGATAAGATTACTAATAGCTGTCTCTCTTGGAACTATTATTGGTTTTGAAAGAGAGATTGAACATAAACCAGCTGGATTGAGAACACATATATTTGTTTCTATGGGCGCTTGTCTATTTACAATTTCATCATTCTATCTATTGAAGGATAGTAGTATCGCTACCTTTGACGCAACTAGGATAGCAGCAGGTATTGTAACAGGTATAAGTTTTATTGGAGCAGGAAGTATTATAGCTGCTAAAGGAAATGTTATGGGTATTACAACTGCAGCAAGTTTATGGGTTACAGCTGCTATAGGTTTAATGGTTGGATTTGGAAACTATCTATTACCAATAGTTGCAACTATAATAGCATTTATCGTACTAAGACTCGGTAGAATAAAGAAGAAGTTTAATTTAAACTAGTAGTGGAGGGAGATCATTCTATTGAAATCTCAGAATAGATTTTCTCTATTGCATCCATCACACTTTTTCTAACATTTTCTGGGGTAAACTCCTCTAGATGACCTGGAACAGTTGCCATTGGAATTTCTTTTTCTTTTAGATAATTTATAGCTGGAAGAGTTTTTTCTCTAAATTCTTTTAACCTCGAACGTATCTTCTCTTCTGTATCATCAGATCTCTGTATAACCTCTACACCGCAAACCTCACATCTTCCATCCTTCGGAGGTTTATATATGAGATGATAAACTCTGCCACATTTAGGACATATCCTCCTATTCACTGTTCTCTCAATTATACGTTCATCGCTGTTATCTACTAATAGAATGAAATCTACCTTTGAATTATGTTTCTCTAATAATTCTAAGAGAAATTTTGATTGATCTAATGTTCTAGGATAGCCATCTAAAACCTGTTTTCTATAATTTTTCTTTGCGAAAGCGGATTCAAATAAGGCATTAGTAATATAGTCAGGTACAAATAAACCTCTATCAACAAAATATTTAGCCTTCAAACCAAGGATAACATCTGGGTTATCTGTTCCAAGTTCATTTGATATCTCTTCATCAGATATAAACCTATTATTATCTTCATCCCAAAATACATCTAGGCTATCGGAGTAATTATATTCATTAAATTTTTTAAGATAAAATCTAAATATATCTCCTGTAGAAAGTTGTTCTAAATTAAACTCCTCTACTAACACATCTATCCTTGGTTGTTTACCTGCACCACTTTTACCGGTAACGATAATGTTTGTTATATCCTCAGGTTTCATACTGCAGCGTAAACATATGTTTCCTATATAAAATTGAGTGAAAAAACCAAAGGGGTTTTACCTAACGTTTAAACAATATCTTTATATATGGAAGGTATACAATGAAACATCAACTAGATAGAATAGGTGAATATAAGCTAGAATCTTTTACTAGGAACCGTCAGAATATAACGTTAATAGCATCAGAGGGCTGGAAGAAACATTCTGTTCATGCAATAATAGAAGTTGATGTTACAAAAGCGAGGGAGATTATTAAAAGATATAAGAGAGAAGGGCGAGATATATCTTTTACTGGATGGATTATAAAATGTGTTGCTCAAGCAATTAGTGAGCATAGTATATTAAATGCCTACAGAGAAGGCAAGAGGAAGATGATTATCTTTAAAGATGTAGATATCCCTATACCTATAGAGGTTAAAATCGGAGATGAAAGATTTCTAACAGCATATATAATTAGAAAGGCAAACGAGAAAACCATTGAAGAAATAACCAATGAGATTCGTAATGCTCAGAGTAAGGGAATAGATAAATCAAAGGTAGTAGCTATAAAAGATCTTACATTGTTTGAGAGAGTTGTCCTCAAATCTCCTTTGTTTATCAAAAAAATTGTATTAAAAATGACGAGAAACAAAGGGATATTTAAAAAGAAACATATGGGAACAGTTGCAGTAACCGCTGTTGGAATGAAAGGTAAACTACCAGGTTGGGCTATACCATTAGGTGGAACAACTACAACATTAATAGTAGTAGGTGGAATAACTAGGAAACCAGGGGTGGTAGATGATAGAATAGAAATTAGAGAATATCTACATCTAACAATTACAGTAGATCATGATATAGTAGATGGATCCCCTCTAACTAGATTTATAGATAGACTTGTGAATCTAACGGAAGATGCCTATGGTTTATAATGTTTTTAGTATAGTGAAACCTTCTCTAATAACTTTGATATAACATCATTTAAACTAGTACACTTCCATTTTGTCTGTAAGATACTAAGTTTTCTAAAATTTTCTTTTGAAACCTTTATAGTTGTATCTATAGTTATCAACTATCTCACCGAGATATAGCTTATCTAGAAATTCTTTTTATCTGTTTTCCTCTGTTAAATCATAGGATATAAAATGTGTCCCCCTAGATACGCTTTTATTTCTCCTATAAGATGATATCTTATTGGAGGGAGATCTTCTTTTAAACCCTTTTCTACTTTTTTTATTGATGTATCCCTCTGATTCATCATGTTTCATTATAAAAGGTACTCTATCGAATACCGGCATATCCTTTTGTTTTATATTTAAGGTTTTATCACCTTGTATACGTCTAAAGTTTTCATGATCCGGTTGAGTTAGAATTGTCACTGCATCTCCCTTTGCACCTGCCCTAGCTGTTCTCCCTATTCTATGGATATACTCTTTAGCGGTTTTTGGTACATCATAGTTGTATACATATGTAACATTTTGTATATCTAGCCCCCTCGCTGCTACATCTGTGGCTACTAAAACATCTATCTCCTGTCTCCTGAGTTTATCCAATGACTTCTGTCTTTTATTCTGAGTCATCCCTCCATGTATAGCTGATACATTTATACCTTGTAATCTGAGGTTCTCTGCCACTACATCAGTTCTCTTTCTAGTACTACAGAAGACAATTGCTAAACCTCTTGTAGAGTTTTTAAGTAAATGTAGTAATAGTGAAAATTTTTCATCTACCCTATGTAGATCGTAATATGTCTGTCTTAATTTATCTGTTTCCACAATGGGGTTTGTTTTGATAAAAACAGGTTTACTAAGATGTTTTTTAGCTATATAGGGTATATCTTGGTTCATTGTAGCGCTAAATAGAAGAGTTTGCCTATCAGATGATACCGTAGATATTATTTCTTCTATATCCTCTCTGAAACCCATTTCGAACATTTTATCGGTTTCATCAATAACTAGAAAACGTATGTCTTGTAGACTAATGGTTTTCCTATATAGGTGGTCTTTTAGTCTACCAGGTGTTGCAACTATGATATCAGAATCTCTAATGTTTCTTATCTGTGGAGCAATGGCTACGCCTCCATAGATACTACTAGTTTTGACTCCTATAACTTTACCAAGTTCCCTGAAAACAGTTGTTACCTGTATACATAGTTCCCTAGTAGGTGTTAATACTAATACCTGAACCTTATTTTTTACATTAATCCTTTCTAATATAGGGAGTACAAAAGCTATTGTTTTACCTGAACCTGTTTCTGCTTGAGCAACAACATCTATACCATCTAATATTGTTGGTATACACTCCTCTTGTATAGGAGTAAGCGTAGATATACCCTGTTTATCTAATTGTTTTAAAAGTGTTTGATTTATATTCAATTCTTTAAATTTCATTTATTTCACCTTTTTAATCTTAATTCTTGTAGATAGCATTTCTAAAATCAGAATAACTCCTAATTTATCTCAAAATAGGATATTCCATAGTTCGGTCAAAATATAGGTTTGAATCCATTGAAATATTTCTATCGTTGGTTTTCATTGATTCATCTCAATATCAAAGATAAAAAAGTTCTCTCAGAGAAACTATTTCATCCTTTATGCTATTATAACGTAGACGGACTATAAATAGTTTCCCTATCCCATTATACAAAGAGGAAAAATTTCATATGTAGAGGAAAACTATGCGCGAATAGTAGATCAAAGAGCGCTACATTTATACAAATATTTAAAAATAACACATTGTATTTAGAATGTGTAGGAGGTAATGCTATAATATGAAGAAAGGTACAACAATTGGATTCTCCCTATTTATAGGAGGATTAATACTACTAATCATATATGATTTATACCTTGGATTTGAAGAAATAATAAAATCCATGGATCTAATAATGGGAATATTAGGTGGGATAACAATATTAGGTTTAATCATACTAGTGGTTTCAATAGTTATCGAACAACAGAAAAATAAGAAAGAAACACTTGAAAAAATAAGGAAGGAGGATTTAGAACCATGATTCTTGTAAATACAGATTTTGTACCGGGTAGAAATATAAAAGAAGCGATAGGGCTAGTAAGAGGTAACACAGTTCAAGCCAAACACATAGGAAAGGATATCAAAGCAGGTATAAGAAACATTACAGGCGGGGAAATCAAAGAATATACAGATATGTTAGCAGAAGCTAGAGAGATAGCTTTAAATAGAATGGTTGAAAAAGCAGAGAAACTAGGAGCAGATGCAGTTATAAATGTTAGATTCATGACATCAGCTATAATGGGTGCTGCAGCAGAGATCCTAGCATATGGAACAGCAGTGAAATTGGAATAGAAACTATGGGTATAATTAACACCACTTTTTTATTAACCGGTGTTTTCCTAATACTATTTGGCTTTGTTGCACTATTGAATCCTAATCTAGCTAAATGGATAAATACCCCAGGAATCTATACTCCTACATTAAAATCCATCATATGTATAGTTGTGGGAATAATTATCCTAATTTTAGATTTGACTATCTCTTTTCCAATATAAAAATGGAGATCTCCTATCTATGTCGAAGATTGCTATAAATTTAAGCGAAGATATCTAGAGATAGTAGAAGAAAATCCTTTGGATTAATCTCTCTCACCTTGTAGAACAAGATTTATAGAAACCAAAAACTCTAGAGAAATGAATACTTGGAACCTGTCTAAGATGCGATAGTGGAAAACTAAAGTTTAAGGAAAAAATTTCAGAAGTGTTAAATGTGAATAAGAATATAAAATAGAAAGGAAGGTAGTTATAAAATGAAATTCTGTCCTAGATGTGGTTCATCAAATATTGAATGGATTCTACCTCAAATATGGTCAAAATGGGAATGTAAAGACTGTGGTTATATTGGATCTCTAATCATCGAAGATAGTACCTTAGCTGAGGAAATCAGGAAAAATTATCTTAAAAAGAGAGAAGAGAAAGATAAAGAAAAACAATAGATGGAAAAATCTAGAATATACATGAAGATAGTTTAAAGAAACTTTGGACCAGATTATTACCTATACAAAAATAGATGGGGAAATCTTAGAATAATAGTAATAAGGGGAAATAAAAAAATAATAGGTTTCATAGAGGAAACAAAAAGCAGAGAATAATTGAAGGAGTAAATAATTAGATACAGATTATTATAGGTATTAGATACAACTGCTCAAACCTATAGGTGGTATAGAATAAGATGATCAGTCTAGAAACAGTGGTAGATATATAGTAAGGTATAATGGATTCTATATTATAGTGAGAAGCCAGCTATATTGAAAGTTACGAGTAAGCCTAGAATCACAATGATACCGCCAATGAGGCGGCCTAGTTTCTCTTCATCTATCTTATTTGCAAATAATGAACCCAATATACCTCCTATTGCGGCACCTATTCCAGCGATCAATGCAATAGACCATATAACCTCGCCTTGTAACCCATGGCTTAGAGCACCTGATCCAGCTATAAAAAGCATCATAAGCAGAGAGGTGCCAATGGAGGTATGAAGATCATATTCCATAATAAAAATAAGGAAAAAAGTTACTATACCACTACTTCCCATACCGGAAAAACCACTTGCAAAACCAACGATTAAACCGAAGATTGTACTAGAAAAAACCTTACGTTTTTTAAACCAGTTAAAACTAATTTTACTATTAACATATTCAACATTCCTCTTAACCCCTCCTCTTAGTAGAGTAACTCCAAGTGTTATCAGAACAACTGCAATTGCTATTTTCAACCCTATCTCAGGGGTACCTGTTGTAAATATTCCACCGATAGCTGCACCGATTATGCCAGTTATAACAACTAATATAACTGATTTAAATTTGACATTACCTTTCAATAGGAAGATAACACCTGCAGTTCCACCAATTATACCATCGATCAATAAACTTGTACCAATTGCCTGATATACAGATGCAGCTAGATAGATTGTTAGAAATGGAACTATAAAAGATTCAGCAGTACCAGATGCTATACCAACAGAGAGACCACTGCTGCATCCAACGAGTAAAATTAGAAACTGAGATAATGATTCATCTACCACAGGAGGGGTTGAAAGTATTTCTCCCTTTTATTTATTCCCATTTATTTTAGAAAATAAGGAGTTTTAAAATATAAAAATACTTTATAATTAGTAATAATAAAATATAAGTATAACAAAGATTCTCTGTTGAACTGCAAATAGACGTTATTCCTTTATCTACATAAAAAATATATTTCAATGATATTAAAATCTAGCGTGAAAGAATCAGCCCAAAAGAAGTTATATATAAAACTATATTTTATCCGTGATAAGTATGGTATTAGGTGATCTTGAAGAATCTTTGAGAGGCACTATCCGTAAAATAGCTAATGCTGTTACAGTTGATGGTAAACTTATAAAGGAGATAGTTAGGGATATACAGCGTGCTCTTCTTCAAGCGGATGTAAATGTTAGACTAGTCTTGGAACTATCTAAGAAGATAGAGAAAAGAGCTTTAGAAGAGAAACCACCATCTGGAATGAGTAATAGAGAACATGTCATCCGTATTGTACACGATGAACTAGTTAATCTACTTGGGGAAACAAAGGATTTGCCTATTAAAAAACAGGTTATAATGATGGTTGGACTCTATGGTCAAGGTAAAACAACTACTTGCGGAAAACTTGCAACATATTTTAAGAAAAAAGGGTTAAGACCTGCGTTGATAGCAGGTGATGTACATCGTCCAGCGGCATATGATCAATTAAAGCAGATCGCTGAACAAGTAGATGCAGCTTTTTATGGAGATAAAAACGAGAAAGATGCTGTTAAAGTAGTTAAAGATGGTATAAATAAACTTAAAAAAACAAGTGATGTAATAATTGTTGATACATCTGGTAGACATAAACTTGAAGATAATCTTATTGAAGAAATGAAGAATATATTTCATGCTACTAAACCAGATGAAAAACTACTTGTTATAGATGCTGCAGTTGGACAACAAGCTGGTTCACAAGCTAAAGCATTCAATGATGCAGTAGATATAACTGGTATTATTCTCACGAAACTAGATGGCACAGCAAAAGGTGGAGGAGCGTTAAGTGCAGCAGCGGAGGTGGGAGCACCAATTATATTCATTGGAACAGGTGAACACCCCTCTGACTTTGAGAAGTTTGATCCAACTAGATTCATCTCTAGACTACTAGGGATGGGAGATATTAAAACATTGTTAGAGAAAGCAGAGGAAAGTATGAAGGGTAAAGATGCAGAGAAAACAGCTAAACGTTTGTTATCAGGTAAATTTACTCTCAAAGATATGTATGAACAGATGGATATGCTCTCTGGTATGGGGCCGTTAAGTAAAATTGCAGATATGCTACCAATTGGTTTCTCTGGTAAACTTAAAAAAGTTGATATGAATACCACGCAGGATAAGTTACGCAAATTTAGAGTTATAATGGATTCTATGACGGAGGAAGAGATGGAGAACCCAAATATTATAAAATCTTCAAGAGTGAAAAGGATAGCTAGAGGAGCAGGTGTTGAAAATAGAGATGTAAAGGAGTTACTTAGATATTATAATATGACAAAAAAGATGATGAAAGGTTTATCTGGTAATAGGAAGATGAGAAAAAGTCTAATGAAACAACTACAGTTTGATACGTGATAATTATGGTCTTCAAAAACAGAGAGCAACTAATTGGAAATGGTGTAACATCTGAGTTAAAGGAGAAAAGGAAAATTACCTTAGAGATACTTGAAGCTGCTTTGAAAGCAGTGGATCCATATATAGCAGTAAAAG
>QMTB01000006.1 GCA_003649845.1 Thermoplasmata archaeon
AAAATGATTTATTAATCAAAAAAGAAAAAAAGAAGAGATTTACTCGTGATTCTCTTGGAATTCCTTTAGGAATTCAGCTAGTTTCTCTACTCCTTCCACTGTCATAGCATTATATATAGAAGCACGCATTCCACCAACGGATCTATGTCCTTTTAAACCTATTAAATCTCTTTTCTCTGCTTCTCTCACACATTCTTCTTCAAGCTCTGGTGTTTCTAAATTAAAAGTAACATTCATGAGAGATCTTGAATTTGGTTTTGCATGACCTTTATAGAAACCATTGGAGTTATCTATAACATCATATAGTATCTTAGCTTTCTTTCTATTCCTCTTCTCTATTTCTTTTAATCCACCTTTTTCCTTCCAATATTCCAATACAAGTTTACATATATATACAGCCCAACATGGTGGAGTATTAAACAAGGATCTTTTATCTGCATGAGTACGCCATTTCTGCATCGTAGGAGTCTCCTCAGGCACCCTCTTCAATAGGTCGTCCCTAACTATAACCAATGTTACACCAGCAGGTCCAAGGTTTTTCTGTGCACCAGCATATATTACTCCAAAATTCTTTGGATCAATAACTTTATCCATGAGGTTAGAGGACATATCGCATACAAGTGGTACATCATCTGGAGTATCTGGCCAGTTATGATATTCAGTACCATAAATAGTGTTATTACCAGTTATATGAGCATAAGCAGCATCCTCGCTAAACTCTATATCCTTAGGTATATAAGAAAAGTTCTCATCCTCTGAACTTGCAACAACCTTAACAGTTCCATAGAATTTTGCTTCTTTTATAGCCTTCTTAGACCAAGCTCCTGTATTCACGTATTCCATGGGTTTACCTTCTATTCTTAGATTCAATGGAGCCATATAAAATTGTGTTGATGCACCACCTTGTAACCATAGAACATGGTATTCATCTGGTAAACCCATGAGTTCTTTAACAAGATTAGATGCATCCTCCTGAATTTTATCATACTCTTTAGATCTATGGGATAACTCCATAACTGACATACCTAGACCCTTATAATTCAACAGTTCCTCTCTCGCTTTCTCCAACACTGGTAGAGGAAGTGTAGCAGGCCCTGGATAGAAATTATACACGCGTTTTACCATAAAAATCACCTTTAAAACCTGGTATATCCAAAGGGGATTTAAATTATTCGGAGGAAAAATCGGTGTTAAACGTAAAGATACTTGATAAGAAATGTACAACAACTCCTTAATAACTGAAAGTCAAAAACTTAGAGGTGAGGTGGAAGACGATGAATAAACTATTGGCTAAAGCTTTGAAAAACACTTTTAACATGAAGATGGAAGATGCTATAGGTTTAGCAGATACTGTTGAAAAAATATTTAATGGACAAAATGAAATAGAAGATATGTCAATTGATAAATATACTAGAGCATTATTCTATGAACTTCTAAAAGAAAAATTATTGAAAGTGAGAAGAGAAGAGTATAAGGAGAAGGGAAAAAATATGCGTAAATTCTATTGGTCCTACAATATAGAGAGGATACAAGAAGAGGCACGTAGAAAACATAGGAAGGACATATATGGAGTATACCGTGAGATACCACCAGAGGTATGGACTAAACGTTCCTCTTATACTAACAACTAAAAACCTTTAACTTATAGTTTCAATGTTGAAATCTCCTTTTGAAGTCTCAATAATTTATCATCACTCCTCTCTATAATATAATTAGCATTTTCAACTATGAAATCTAGAAGTTTATCATTACATAATAGAATTCCATCTCTACCAATTGGTACGTCAATTCTCTCAGTGCTAAGTAATTCAACTATAATACGATTCTCAATATTCTTTAAACCAGAGTGTTTAAAACCTGCTGCGTAACCTATTTTAAGAAGTTTAACTGATGAATCTAAATCTTCAGCAGCTATATGAAATATAGGACTTTGAGTTAAAAACCATATGCTTCCATGGGATGCATTGGAAACAGCAGATAATATATCATTTCTAGATACCTTATCATGCCATCTACCTAGAAATACAGCGTTTTGTTTATCGCCTAATTTAGGGAGTTCTAATAATAATATACGTCCAGCACAGCTACTAGTAGTATAATATCTAGGTATAGAGTTTATAGCCTCCAAGATAGGTATAACCTTAGTATCAACCCCACCATTATCTATCTCCTCTCTAAGTTCTTTGAGAATAATTTTTTTATGACTTTGAAAACTATTCATACTATCTTAAACTCCTTTCTTATAGCTATCCCTCGTTTTTCTAATTCCTTGAAAAATAGTTTTGGAGGTATAACCTCTTCTGGAGTAAAAACACCGTATTCTTTTATTATATCATTCTGGATCATCTCTGCAGTAATGGAAACCGGGAAACCTGTTGTACGCATCATCGCAGATAAACCTGTTTCACTATCATATCTATCAATCATGTTATACTCACAGTAAACATATTCATCTTTTCTAATTCCATTGGCTATAGTTTTAAGTAAAACAGCATCTTCACCTTCAGATGGAAGAATCTGATCTAAAAGATGTATAAGAATATATCTAGGTATAATCTTTCTGCCTTCTATTTCAATGGGTTTATCACTACACATACCTATATCAACTAGTATCTTGAATTTCTCACAATGACCAGGGTATCTAATGGTTTTATACTCTAGGTTTTTTATTCTACCTTTATAGGTATATGGTAACGTAGATGTTCCACCAGATGTTATAAAAGCCTCCATTCTTCCAAAAGGCTCTGGAAATATTATATCCTCAACCTCTGTTAAAGATTTCTTATATCTGATATCTCCATTCTCGATAACTATAGCATCTTCTACATATTCATTTATCAAACCTTCTAAGGAGAAAACCTTTTGATAATTAAAAGGAGGTTTAGGGTTAATTGGTATTCCACCTACTCTAATATGTATAGATTCAACTTCATCATATTCATCAAATATATCATGTGCTATAACTGATACAAGTCCTGGTGCAATTCCACAATCAGGAATCACAGTAACATTCTTATCCTTAGCTTCTCCATCTAATTCTTTCTCCTTTAATACTATATCAGTGTTACCTCCTAGGTCAATAAAATCCTTCTCACCTTCGATAGCAATCTTCGCTAGCCTATAGTTATATCTATATGGTAAAGCTGAGATTATAATATCTATCTTAGAGAAGACTCTCTTTATATCATCTATATCATCTATTCTAATAGTTTCTATAGGATCATGAAGGAAAAACTTTACATCAGATAGAGCTTTATCATCTCTATCTGCTATTATAAAATTCTCTCTACTATGTTTTAGTAGATCGAAAGCTATTGCCTTACCCATCATACCAGCACCAAGTATCAGATAAGTCATAATCCTATACCCCTCTGTTTATCATGTTTTTATTCTAATAACTTATCCTCGAAACTATTATATTGATTAATATTATTCGCCCAGTTGGAGGTTTGAATTCTATGGAGAAGAAATTTTGGAATCCAGAAGTTGAAACAATGTCTATATCTAAACTTAAAGAACTTCAACTGAAAAGGCTTAAAAAAATAGTATCATATGTATATGAAAATAACTCTTTTTATCATAAGAGATTTAGAGAAGCAGGATTTAAACCAGAGGATATAAAGAAACTAGAAGATATCTCCAAGATACCTTTTCTAACAAAACAGGATCTCAGAGAATATTATCCTTTTGGTTTAGTATGCGTAGAGATGGATGATATAGTTGAAATACACGCATCTTCTGGTACAACTGGTAAACCAGTAGTTGGACTTTATACCAAGAATGACTTAGATATATGGGCAGAGGTTATGGCTAGATCTCTATGGGCAAATGGTTTAAGGAGAAATGATGTCCTCCAAAACTCCTATGGATATGGTCTCTTTACAGGCGCCCATGGTTTTGAGAAAGGAACGCAGAAGATAGGTGCAACTGTTATCCCTATAAGCTCTGGAAATACAAAGAGGCAGATAACAGTGATGAAAGATTTTGGTTCAACAGCTTTAGCATGTACACCTTCCTATTCTCTCTATATGGCTGAGGTTGCAGAAGAAATGGGTTTTAATCCAAAAGAAGATTTCAAACTTAAAATAGGATGCTTCGGTGCAGAAGCATGGAGCGAAGAGATGCGTAAAAATATAGAAGATACATGGGGTATAACTGCCCATGAACACTATGGTCTAACAGAGATAATCGGACCAGGCGTTGTATCAGAGTGTAAAGAAAAAAAACTCCATATAAACGCTGATCATTTTCTAGCTGAGATAATAGACCCTGAAACAGGAGAAACTCTAGAACCAGGAGAGGAAGGAGAATTAGTATTTACAACTTTAACAAAAGAAGCATTTCCAGCGATAAGATTTAGAACTAAAGACCTAGCAGTATACTATGAGGAGAAATGTGAATGCGGTAGAACATTACCTATACAATCTAGGATTAAAGGTAGAAGCGATGATATGATGAAGGTTAAAGGAGTAATCGTATTCCCATCACAGATAGAATCTGCTATACTAAATATCAATGGTTTAAGTGGTAATTATCAGATAATTAAAACAAAGAAGGGTAGTATAACCTCTCTATCTGTAGAGGTTGAACCAACTGAAGAGAGGTATAAAGAGGGAAATCTGGATGATCTAGCTAAGAAAGCAGAGGATGAAATCTATGCTATACTAAATCTACATATACCAGTTAAAATAGTACCGCCGCAGAGTATTCCAAGAAGTACAGGGAAAGCAAAAAGAGTTGTAGAGAAATAAATAAACCATTTATGGGGTAGAAGATGTTTGAGATACTCGATGATATCCTTCCATATATATCAGGTATGTGGACTCTACCATGGATACTAGTAGGATTCATTCTAACTATTCTATTTTCAAAGATTATCGATGGAAATAGGGTAGATGCTTTGATGAAAAAGATTGGACTTATACTCTTATATTTCTTCGTTCCAGTACTATTATTTAGAATATTCCTCAATATGGATCTAGGATTTGAACAGATAGAATTCGTAGGAATTATTTTTGCTACACTTTTACTGATGTATATCTTGGCATATTATTATGCTAAATATAAAGCTTCTAGAATTGGATTAAAAGGTAAAGTTAGAAGCCAATACATTAAAACAGTTTTGACCAATCAGGGGAGAAGCTCAGCTTTTATAGGAAGTGCCATGCTAGCAATTCCAGCTTTCAGAATACCAGCGGGTTTATATATGAGTCTAGTAGGTATAGTGCTATTCGCCATTATACCTTATATTTTATCTCATATGCATAAAAAAGAAAAACAAAGTTTCACTGAAACAACGCATGCGCTTCCGTGGTTTTTAAGACTGTATCCATGGTATCTACTGGCTTTTGTGATATCAGGTATAATTCTCCATAATAACTTTAATATAACTATAGAAGACCTAGGTGACATTGGTAGAATACTCAAGTTTTATTCAGCTATTACAATACCCGCCGCTCTCTACTATGTTGGATCAGGTATACATCCATCAGATCTAAAAAAAGAAGAGATCAAGAAACTATTAGGTTTAAATATTGAGCATTCTAAAGACCACTGGGTGTGGGTTAGACATATATTCCTACTAACAGTCCTAATTACACCCATTATAATTAACATCATATTCGCAATTTTATATATACTGGGATTTATTCCACTGTCATGGTTTGGAGTCACAGTGATAAATTCGATTCTACCTATTACCAGTACAAACATGTTCCTAGTTCCATATGGGATCGATAAAAAGACTACTGCTCTAGTAGTTACTTGGACAACAATTATATGTGTACCCATAGTGGTGCTATTAATCTATCTCTTCTCCTTATATCTATAATTTTTCTAGTATCATCTCAGCGGCTTTCTTACCAGATAGAAGCATGCCACCGAATATTGGACCCATTCTATGGGCTCCAGCTACAGCATTTGCACACATACCAGTAGCGATTAAACCAGGATATACCTCTCTAGTATTCTCTACTACTGCTTTTTCACCGATATCAGCATGCATAGAGAATTCCCCTATATCTTTAGATAATAAACCTGTTTTTGGTTTAACCTTCTTTTTAACTATACTGCAAATCTCTGCTGCATGTCCAGTTGCATCTATACAATATTTAGCACGTATGGTAAGTGGATCTACATGTAAACCAGCTACATCTATAGAACTCCAGTTTATAACAAAACCATTAACTCTATTATCTTTATCTAATAATACATCTTCTACGCTTATACCATTGAATATCTTTGCACCTGCATCTATAGTTTTTGAACATAGCTTAACTACTGCTTCTATAGAATCAGCACTCCAATATCCTCTACCTTCTCTTCTAATATCTATATTACATTCCTCCAGTAGATGTTTTGCTTCATCCTGTACAACTATAACTGGAAACATCATACCTCCACCCCACATACCACCACCTATAGAAAGTTTCCTCTCAAATATCGCTACTTTTCTACCTACCTCAGCTAGATATCTAGCAGCAGTAAGTCCAGATGGACCAGCACCCGCTATAGCAATATCTATATCAAAAAAATCTTTGAATTCCTCAGTGAATCGATTAAAAATAGTTTTTGTTATAGTTATATCATCTATTCCCATATCTAGATCACTGGGATTCAGAATTAAGATACACTTCTTAAATATACCGTTAACTCTTTAATATATATGATGATTTCAATTACATCGTGTTTATAATTAGAAAATTTAAACCGAGGGATATGTTTTATGTTATTAAACTAGCATCTGAAACTTTAACAGAGAGATATAATCCATCTTTATTCTCCTATTTCTATGAAATATTCCCAGATGGATTTATAGTTGTAGAATATAATGGTAGAATAATAGGTTTTATTATAGGAGTTCTAACCTCTCCACACTCTGGAAGAATCCTAATGATAGGAGTATCCCCTAAGCATAGAGGTAAAGGAATGGGATCTAGATTAATAGAGGAACTACTCCAAGAATTTATAAATAGAAATATTTCATATGTAGATCTAGAAGTTTCCACAGATAATGAGAAAGCTATCTCATTTTATCATAAACATGGTTTCAGAATTATTGATCATATAAAACAATTCTATCAAGATGGTAGAGATGCATATGTCATGCGACGACTTCTCTCTCTTTAAGTAGATGCTTATCTTTATCTGTCATAAACCTCTCTGACATAGCTGCCAATCTACTAGATATTTTATCTAAACCTGGGTAGTTACTATTAGTTAGAAGATCAGCTATACCTTTACTTAGCATAAAAACAGCAAGTGTATGCTCCCTCTTAGACTTATAAACCTGATAGGGTGTTACATTTAATTTTTCATACATTGCAAACTCTTCGGAGCCATCATTCTCAAGTATATCTTGCAGATGATTCTTCAACTGAAGTAAAAACATGTGAAGCTGTATAATCTCATCCTTCTGCATAATAATATTCCACCATCAAAATATCATCTATGAATATTAAACAGGGTTTTTATCATTTTCTACGAAGCATTTAAAAATGAGAAAAAAATGTTTTTATAAAATAGAATTTAATAATTTTTGTTTATGTTTCTCTTCTGGTAATGACCCTCACGGTTTTAGGTTTCTTCACCACATTACCCATCTTTACTCCAACGATATTTTTGATGTTTTTACTATGAGCTATATCAAGTAAACGCTGAGTGATGATTCCATCGAAAACCACTGTTTGGATATCTTTACCTTTCTGTAATTCATCTGTAAGTTCTCTGACAGGTATCTTTTTAATCTCTTTATCCTTCGAATCAAGTAACACTGCTTTGAGAGAACCAGCGACATCATCTAATATCCCAAGGTAACCTGTTTCTTTACCTCCAGAAGCAGCGGCTTTCTCTACCTCCTTAGTTTCTTCAGAGAGTTCAGTAGATGATGTATCTGATGTAGTCACCCGATGGAATTCTTTAGCCTCTCCTCTATCTTTAGGCATCTCTATATTGAACATCTCAGCATACTGTTCAGCAGGTATCTTATTCTTTAAAGCTTTCATTATAAGCTTCTGGGGTATCTCCTCTACTTCTCTAGTTGGTGGAGCTCTAGCTACAAAATCTATATCAGCTGTCTGTAATAGTTCTCTAAGAATAAGTTCTCCTCCTCTATCACCATCGACAAATGCTGTTGTTATACGCTCTTTCGTTAGATCTATAACTGTTTTAGGTATATTAGTTCCACCTACAGCAATTACGTTCTTAATTCCATATTTAAGTAGATTCAATACATCTCTCCTGCCTTCTACAACTATTATAGCATCACTTTTATCTATATTTGGACCAGCTGGACATCTATCTGGACCATATGTAGTAATCTCCTCAACTTGCACTGCTTGTCTTACTGAATCTGTTATACTACCACTATCGATTTTACCTTCCTCGATTACTTTATTGAGAAGTTCCTTTGCCCTCTCTATTATCTGTTTCCTACGTGCGACTCTAACATCCTCAACTTGTTCAGTCACTATTTTAGCTTTACAAGGACCTACTCTATCTATACTTTCAAAAGCAGCAGCTAGTATAACTGTTTCAACTTTATCTAATGATGTCGGTAGTGTAATAGTACCTTGGCTTTTACCATTTTTTGATTCTAATTCAACCTCTATTCTCCCTACACGTGCAGACCTCTGTAATTCTCTTAAATCTAATTCATCTCCAAGTAAACCTTCTGTTTGACCAAATATAGCTCCAACAACATCTGATTTATCAATAATACCATCAGCTTTAATACTAGCTCTAATCATATATTTTGTTGTAGCAGGATCAAGCACCATTTCTTCCACCTCATTATTTTCATTGATTTCGAAAAATAGCACCACCCTAAACTAACCACCCACTCTGCTCCTTCTAGATACTAAATTCCCTCTTTCCAGGGGCATTGAAAGGGGTGAGTGAGTCTAATTATGATGAGTTAAACCTCAATTAAGGTTAAAGGGAGTGCTATTTTTCAATACATACATTTTGTAATGCTATATATTAGCCCAGCGCCATATTTAAATGTTACCCTCATATTACCCTAGATGATATTATGTCAGAAAAGATATTCATCGGTGTTGCATGGCCCTATGCAAATGGATCTCTACATCTAGGTCATATAGCTGGATGTTATCTACCGGCAGATATATTTGCTAGATATAATCGCATGAAGGGAAATGATGTTCTAATGGTTTCAGGGAGCGATGAACATGGTACTCCTATAACTGTTACAGCTGAGAAAGAAAATACTACTCCACAAGCAATTGTAGATAGATACAATCGAGAGCATACAGAGAATATGAAACAACTTGGCATATCTTTTGATTTATTTACTAGAACTACAACTGAGAATCATGAGAAGGTTGTACAAGATATATTTCTAACTTTATACAAGAAAGGCTTCATATATAAAAAAGAATTAGAATCATACTACTGCCCCAACTGTAAACGTTTCCTACCAGATAGATATATAGAAGGTATATGCCCTTTTTGCGGAAATGAAAACGCTAGAGGCGATCAATGTGATGAATGTGGTAAACTATTGGATCCCCAGCAACTATTAAATGTAAAATGTAAGATATGTGGCATAACACCTATACTAAAAAATACAGAACATCTATTTTTTGCTTTAAGTAAATTTGAGGAGCCACTATTAGAATGGCTTAAAGAGAAAAATTATTGGAAACCAAGTGTTCTAAAATTCACTCAAAACTGGTTGAAAGATGGATTACATGATCGAGCTATAACAAGAGATATAAACTGGGGTGTACCAATCCCATTAGATGGTTTTGAGGATAAAAGAATATATGTATGGTTTGATGCAGTTATAGGCTATCTCTCTGCTAGCAAAGAATGGGCTCAAAAGATAAATGAGCCAGATAAATGGAAGGAATGGTGGCTGAATGCTGAAGCAAAACACTATTATTTCCTAGCGAAGGATAATATACCATTCCATTCTATAATATGGCCTTCTATCCTCATGGGTTATGATGAACGACTTTCTCTACCATATGATATACCTGCAAATGAGTATCTAAGGTTAGGTGGAGAACAATTCTCTAAAAGCAAAGGTTTAGGGATATGGGTTCCAGAGGTTATAAAGAAATTTAATGTTGAATCTATAAGATATTATCTATCAATAAATATGCCAGAGCAGAAGGATACAAATTGGATGTGGGATGAATTTGTAGCTAGAAACAATGATGAACTAGTTGGGACTTATGGTAATTTAATTCATAGAGTTATGACCTTTACGTATAACAATTTTAATGAAATACCACCATTAGGTGAGTTAAAAAAGGAAGATGAAGATATAATCGAGAAAATTGAAAACATACATAGAGAGGTAGGAGAAAACCTAGAAAAATGTGAGTTTAAAAAAGGTTTAAAAAAAGCAATGTCACTAGCACATTTGGGTAATGTATATTTTAATAATATGCAACCCTGGCATCTAATAAAAACAGATAAAAATAGATGCGCTACAGTACTACATGTATGTCTAAAAATCGTTCAAGCACTTGCAATATCTATGGCACCATATCTACCATTCTCATCTGATAAGATATGGCATATGTTAGGTAATAGTGATTCTATTCATAATGCAAAATGGGAGGATGCATTGAAACCTTTAAATGTTGGATATAAATTAGGGAAACCAAAACCGTTATTTGATAAGATAGCTATAGAAGAGGTGTCAGGAGAAATGGATACGTTTTCCATGTTAGATCTACGTTCTGCAAAAATACTATCCGCTGAGAATCATCCAAATGCAGATCGCCTCTATGTACTGGAGATAGACGCAGGGGCCCTCGGTAAGAGAACACTAGTAGCTGGACTTAAAAACTATTACTCTATCGATGAATTAATAGGTAAAAATATTGTTATAGTTGCAAATCTTAAACCAGCTAAACTTAGAGGTGTAGAATCAAAGGGTATGCTACTTGCAGCAGAAGATAAAGAGGGTAACGTGGTATTATTAACACCAGGTGATGTTAAACCAGGAGAGAGTATCACTATAGAAGGCATACCAAGTCAACCAGCTAAGGTATTAGAATTCTCGGATTTTCAAAAGATTTCTATGACTGTTGATGAAAATCAAAATATCATCTATCAAGGTAAACCATTGCGTTCATCTAAAGGATTTGTTAAAACAGAGAAACCAATATCTGAAGGAGCGGAGGTACATTAGATGATGCAACAAGTTGTAACAGAGAGTAATCTACCTTTCAAGATACTAAAGAAAGGCAAGGTTAGAGATATCTATGATTTCGATGATTCTCTGTTGATAATAGCAACAGATCGTATATCTGCTTTTGATCGTGTACTACCAGATCCTATACCGGGTAAAGGTATATGTCTAACGCAACTCTCTGCCTTCTGGTTTAACTATTTTAAAGATATGATACCTAATCATATGATTACAGTAGACGTCTCTGGGTTTCCAGAGGAATCACATGAGTATAGTGATTCAATAGAAGGTAGAAGTATGCTTGTTAGAAAAGCAAAGGTTTTCCCAGTTGAATGTATAGTTAGAGGATATATATCTGGATCAGCTTGGAAATCCTATAGGGAAAATGGAACAGTATGTGGAATAAAACTACCATTTGGTTTAAAAGAATCTCAGAAGTTAGATGAACCACTTTTTACGCCATCGACAAAAGCAGAGACAGGACATGATATCAATATATCTTTTGAAGAAATGGCTAAGCTAATTGGTTTAGAGGAAGCTGAGAAGATAAGAGAATATTCTCTACAAATATATGAAAAAGCTGTTAATTATGCTCAAGATAAAGGTATAATTATAGCTGATACAAAGTTTGAATTTGGTCTTATAGATGATGAGATTGTATTAGTTGATGAACTTCTAACACCGGATTCATCTAGATTCTGGCCTATGGACAAATATAAACCTGGTGGTAAACAACCAAGTTTCGATAAACAATTTGTCAGAGATTATCTAAGAAAAATAGGATGGAATGGAGAGGGGGAACCACCTAGGCTTACAAAAGATGTAATAGATGGAACTAGAAGGAGATATCTAGAAGCATATGAGAGGTTGACAGGTAAAACACTTTAATGAACGCCAACAGTTACACTAGAGTTACCTGGTACATCTACATCTACATAAAGCTCTATGAGGTCTCCTTTCTCTCTAATCATTTTTATAACACCGTTATCTACACTGTATTCTCCTTTTGGAAGTAAAAATGTAACCTCTACTTGTATATCCATATCCAATTTATTTTCAATGGTTTTCCGATAATCATTATCATCATAACAGTTTATATTATAAGATGGAATGGAATACTTCGGTTCCTTATAATTATAAGATTCTATTGTATAATTATTAACATCTATAAGTCTATAACCCCAATAGGCATCTGAGGCGGATAAACTACTAGATGCTGTTGTAGTAGTAACAAACAATGTATCATTTTGAATAGTAATATTATCATAGTGTACATGTCCATCAAATACTGCATCAACACCATATCTATTTATCATAGCCATAAGTTCTTCTCTTCCTCTATATCCATTATGAAGCAGAGATTCACTCTTTGTATCCCAAAGTGGATTATGATGTAACATCATAACCTTCAATCTAGCATCGCTATATTTTAGAAGATCATCATTTATCCATTGAAGCTGTTCATCTTGTATATAGCCACCCCAGTTTAATGGTATAAAGAAAAACGCAGCTCTTTCCTTCTTAGGCCAATCATAAGAGTTTATAGAAGTAAAATGAGCATCTCCATAGTTAAAGGAATAGTATAATGGCCCAAAATATTCCTTCCAATATTTAAAACCATCCTGACCTGTTTGCACGTATCCATCATGATTTCCGGGACATAGAAAAGTTGGTACCTGGAATTCTTGTAGAATCTCATAGCATTTCCTATATTCTCTAGGATATTCACCTGGATAAGCCTGACCAAATACTAGATCGCCGGTTATAATTACAAAATCAGGATGAAGGAGATTGATCTCCTCTACACTCTTCTTTGCAGCTTTCCAACCAATAGTCTGCCATATATCTACTGTAGCTCCTCTTGGATCTCCAATATGGAAATCTGTTAGATGAACAAAAGAGAAGTTACCATTTATCTCTTCTTTTACAGCAACTGCTCTAGGGCGAGTAGCAGAGAGACCATCAACAGTAAGAGTTATATTATATAATTCCTCAGGTACATCTGCTGGTATCTTAACAGTAGAATAACATATATCATCCTCCATCCAAATATCTATAACCTGTAGATTAAAAACATCTGAGATAGCATCATATGCTGTAGAGATCTCCACTTGTAGAGTATCAAAAGATGGAGCTATAAATTGAATAGTGAAAGAACCATTAATTTCAACTAATACTGGAATAGTTGATCTAGGATATAGAATATCTATACTAGAATTTATACCAGTATTTGCTATATGAGCATGATCAGTTATCTCAGCTGAGAGAACAACTGGGTTTAATAAAAACGCACAAGCTATAAACAATGGTATTAGATATCTACTATCCATGGCAAACCCCTTAAAGAAAAGAATGTAATCTATTTTATTTATATTTTACTAAAATATTTTTTATCCTTCTAGTACTGGTGAACGCCAGTCTAGACCAGGTGTTCTTATACCTATCTTTGGTATCAATGGAGAACGACGTTTATGCTGTGTTCCAACCCTCCTACCCTTGATCCTTAAAACCTCTTCCACGCTAACATCTGCCGCTTCAGCAATCTTATCTATAGATAACTTCTTTTCCAAACCCATAAGAATTCTATCTAATTGATCATATTTTAATTTGATTTCCTTTTCATCTAGCTGACCTTTATATAACCCTGCAGTTGGAGCTTTATCTATAATTTCATCTGGAATTCCTAGGAAACGAGCTAGATCTCGTACCTGGGTTTTATATAGATCTCCTATAGGCATTATATCTACACCACCATCACCATATTTTGTAAAATAACCGATTAACAACTCGGATTTATTTGAAGTGCCGCAAACTAGTTTATTAGTCATATTTGCATATTCAAAAAGTAACACCATTCTTATCCTAGCTTTTATATTAGCTAAAGCCATCTTATCAGGTTTAATCACACTAGTCTCACTCGTTGTTTTAACCAATGAAGTAATATCTCTAGTTTCACATTTTAAATTAAACATCTCTACAATAGTTTTCTGATCTCTTATATCCGACTCTGGAGTAGAATCATCTGGTAGAAATAAACAAGTTGTCCTCTCTCTACCTATTGCTTTCTTACATAAAACCGCTGTCACTGCTGAATCTAAACCACCAGAGAGACCGACAACTACGCCTTTACATCTAGAATTCTCAACATATATTCTAATGAAATCTGTTATAACATCTACAACTTCTTCAGGTTTAATAGTTAAATCAATCATACCACGACGCCTTATATCGAATTATGATAAAGAGTTTACGTCCTAGATTACTCGTTACATCTATAAAAAATAGAAGAGGATTAGATAATAATCTACTCCCTACTTCGTTTTTTATAATATATAGCTGCAACTAAAACGGCTGTTATAATACCTGCTATTAGAATAACTATTAGATGCATTATAGATGGTGTTGTAACCTCTACTGATGTAGGAGCTCCTTTAGATACTGCTGCAGCTGTAATAGCAAAGATTGATAAACCAGGTGTCTCTGATTCATAATAGATATACTCGTTATCCTCTTTTATAATACTAGTTTTAAGAGGCTGCCATTTATCGTTATGATATCTAAGTAATTTAACCGTGTTTTTATCTAGATTATTTTCATCTAACCAAGTCTTCTCAACTTTAAATGTAAAAGTCATCGAGATGTCTTCCTCTGCGTCGGTTTCAATAGAGAAATAGATGTATACAGATTCTAATGGTTCCGGTATATCAGATGGTTTACCAGATAATTCCTCTATGTTTACATTTAAACCTTCGATATTCTTCTTAGCTTTAATCTTTATTTTTTCAACAGTAAGTCCGTATTTCTCTAGTGATATGTTTCTAATTCCACCAGCAGCTATAGAATTAACTGTAAGGTTGACTATGTTTTCCTCTGACGGTGGCTTAGAAGAAGGTGGTTTAGAGATGTTCTTCTTCTCTACTGTAAAACTATACACATTAGAGGTTGTCTCCTGTGGTGCATTATCAACAGCTTTAATATAATATGTAACTGTTATTCCACCTTCAAATGGACCT
The DNA here is from genome assembly GCA_003649845.1 of Thermoplasmata archaeon. GTDB lineage: Archaea > Thermoplasmatota > E2 > DHVEG-1 > DHVEG-1 > B44-G15. Next base: position 15,181 of record QMTB01000006.1, read on the forward strand.
ATTGTCGCAGAATATATATTATCTTTTGTGAGGGTCATTCCTTTAGAATGTAAGGTTCCATCATTCCAGTATAAATCTACGCTTGTAACCTCGATATCATCTGTTACAACAGCTGTTATAGTAACAGTATCATTACTTGTGATCTTTGATGGGCTATGAGTTACATCTGTTATAACAGGTGGATTATCAGTTTCTTCTACTGGTGGAGCTCCACCACCAGGAGAACCTTGATTATTCCCTCCTTCATCTTGTGTAGTTATAGTAAAGGACCAGTTATAGTATGTTACATGACCTGCATCATCATGGATTGTTACATTAACCGTATGTTCCCCTGTTGAAGCAGAGGATAATGTATAACTTACTTTTGTATCACTAATAGTTGCACTACTTGTTACATCTGAGTTATCAACTCTGATATAGACTCTACTAGTATTAACTCCTGTTCCATTATCGCCATATGTAAGTTGTATAACTGGATTTGTTGTTGTAATAGATGCACCACTACTTGGGACAGGATTTGATATATAAGGTGCTTGAGTATCTAAGATAATTGTATCATTTATTGCGCTATTATTGATATTTGGATATTCCACAGCATTATCCTTAGCTATGAGATAGATTGTTTTAACTCCATCTCCAGATGATAGAGTAAAAGGATAACTTGTAGTATATGAAACCCAATTTACACCACTGAAATTCTCATCCTCACTGATCTTCATCCAGTTTGCACCGGTTACATTAATAGTAAGAGTAACAGATTTAGAAGTTGTATAGGTTGCCCCATTGTCTATCTGTATAGAATTCAATATAGGCTCTTGAGTATCAATGATAAAAGAGCGAATAGTTGAATAGTTTGAATACGTAGTAGTATTCTTAGATCGAACTTGCCAATATATTATATCTCCATCATCATAATTATCATTTAATTCTACATAGAGATTTGATGTTAATCCAGTGTTTGTTAGATTTGTACTTGAATTACCATATCTATATTCATAGGAGGTTGCTCCTGAAACTTGAGACCATTGAATTTTTGGTGTTATATCATTTACATGTGCACCATTCGCTGGAAACGCGGGAGATGGTATAGCAAGACCAGATACAGATACTGTGAAAGACCTCTGACTAGTTGTAGCAGAATTATTTGCTAGATCATATACTGTAACCTTCCAAGAGTATGATCCCTCTGCTAGGGTTTCAGCGGTATAGGAGGTTGTAGATGAGTTTAGATAACTACTTTGAATTACAGACCCAGATTGAAGGATTTCAATTTTAAACTGTCCTGTATCAGAATTTGGATCATTCCAAGAAAATGTTGGTGTCTGTGTAGATAATGTTTCACCTGCAGATGGTGAAGATAATGTTACCGGTGTTGGTGAAGTGGTATCAAGGGTAATCGTAGCGGTAACTGCTGTTGCATTGTTACCTGCGCTATCCCGTGCTTTATAGTAAACAGTTTTTAATCCTTCTCCATTTGAGAGGTTCCATGTTTGAGTAGTGGAATATTGGTATCTATTCCAATTAATTCCATTATTACTCAACCAGTTGTATACAGGTCCACCATTTGCTGATAATGTTAATGTAACTGTTATATTATTGGTATATGATGCCCCATTATTTATTGATATTGAAAGATCAGAAGGCGCTATTGTATCCAAAGTTATACTATCAGAAGCTATCTTTGTATTACCTGCATCATCCTTTACCTGTAGATAAACAGTGTGAACACCCTCCGTATTTGGCATAGTAAATATATAGGTATTTGCTTTTGGAATCCAATCGCTCATATTAGCAAAATTTGTATCATTATCAATTCTCATATAAGTTGCACCTGAAGCACTTATAGTGAGAGTAACTGTCGCGTTATTAGTAACTGAATCTCCCTCATTTATAGTGAGAGAGGGTGTTGGAATCGTAGTGTCAAGGATTATAGAATCATTAGTTATACTGGTAGCTCCTGCCGAATCTCTGAATTTTATATAAACTGTTTTTGTTTCATCTCCAGAGAGAAGTTGCCATGATTTTGTTGTAGTATACGTCTCCCATGCTGCACCTGAGAAATTAGCGTAGTTACTAATCATCATCTTTGTTGCACCAGTTGCACTGATAGTGAGGGTTACATTCCTTGAAGTGGTATAGGTGTTTCCTCCATTTATAGATAGAGATACATCAGTTGGACCTACCGTATCAACGGTAGCAGTTCCAATTGCTATCTCACTACCACCTCCACCTAGGGTATCGGTTACGCGAATAGTATAAACACCATCTGAAACATATTCTCCTGCATCATTTCTTCCATCCCATGTAGCTCTAAAAGCATTACCTGTTTTAGTAGTAGTTAGACCACTTCTAACGAGCTGAGTAGTATTATAGTAGATATTCAAATAGAGTGGACCAGAATCTGTTGAATCAAAGGATATAGCAGTTGTATCATTCAAACCATTTCCATCTGGACTAAAAACACTAGGTGAAATAGAAACATTAGTAGGTGGAGAGACATCTGCATTTACATTAATAGGTATAAGTAGGATGTTAGACAATAATAAAATAATTACTATAGTTTTTATAATATATTTCATTTATGCACCTCCTCCAAAATCAGAGTGACTATAGCTAGCGGTTGTATGAACATTCTTCCTAGTTTGAATTTCAGACCAAGTGCCATCGTCGTTTCTAATAGATAACCGTAGATAACCAAGTTTATAAGGTCCATCGATACCTGAATCATTAATCTCTGATCCATTGAATAACAAATCAATTCTACGTTCACCTACATCTAGATTTGTTTCATTAATAGCGTAAGTGATGAACACTGATGTATCATTATTATATAGTTCTCCATATATCTGGAAGACACCTGGGGCATTAACGGTTATATTGAGAGATATAACAAGGTTACCACTTATATTTGTATCATTAATTGGACTTAACTCGTCAAATACTGCTTCTATTGGCGCCTCTTCAAAATCAGTATAATTATAGTAGCCTGTATGATTGATCATACTATCATACATGATCGAGGTATCCCAATTCAATATTTTCGCTCTAAACTCAAATGTGCCATTATAATGCTTCTTATATATACTTGTACCTGTAAAGTTTAGAGATATATTTTGAGAACCTAATGTAGTAGCATTTATATCCTCAGATGCAGTTGTTATAAGTGTATCATTGATTGGATCAAATAAACCTGCATGGATTGTATAATTACCTATCTGAGTTATATTGATTGGTACTGTTATCTGTAATATATTATATGGTTTACCCCCGCCAGAAGTATTCAAAAGTTGTTCGCTAATTGAGCCATTAAAGTATATTGGCATTGTACCAAAATCATCTGGAGTATAAGAGCTTTGTAATCTATGATCATCTATCCTTGTTATCTCATTCCAAGTTGTAGTGTTTCTAATTGCAAGCCAACAGTATAGTTGCTCACCATCCCAACCTGTTTCCTCTGCTGCTCTAACTAGATCTTGTCCGTTGAAATTCAATGGAATTGTATATACTCCAGGTGTTGAGATATTGATATCTCTACTTGTCCATGTAATCCACTGCCACATGAAACCTTGTTTCCAGTGTAGATCACCTTCTAAAATATATACACCAGGTTCACTAGCGTTAATAGTCACATTAATGGTAAGATAAGAATTATTAGCATAATCCGTTAGATTCTCCTCGATGATTTCTACACCAGGTGCTGCAAAATCAGTATAGCTATATGCATTTGTGAGATACTCAGTATGAGTTATATCATCCCAACTACCTGGATCACTAATGCCAATCCATATATTATAAGGTCCATCCCGTTCACTTGTTCTTATACTACTACCGCTAAAGTTAAGTTGAACGATTGTTATCTCCTGCGTTAGATTTATCTCTCTACCTGTACCCGTGATAAACTCCCACATCCAACCAGTTACATAATGTAAACCGGAGTGTAGATCAAGGCTTCTATTCTGATAATCACTACCTGCAGTAATAGTTATATTTAGCGTCAATGCTTCGCCATTATTAGAGATATAATCCCCTGTACAGTTAATTGCTAGACCTGGGCTTGGGAAATCATTGTAATTATAGTCTTTAGTCTTAAATTCCACATGTGTAATCTCATTCCAATCTCCAATTTCATTGATACCAATCCAAATTTGAAGAGACCCTGAATAATCATTTTCTCTGAGAGCAGTATATATATCACCAGCATTGAAATTCAAACTTACATAGTTTGTACCATTTATGAGATCAAATGGCCTACCAGTACCAGTTATAAACCTCCAATCCTCCCATCCAAAACTTGTATCAATCCAATGTACACCACCATGGATATCATACTCAGAATCTCCACTAGTAATATTTACAGTTAAGTTTACTGTGAAGTATGAACCATTTATATAATATCCAGTCCAATCCATGGTCACCGATGGACCAGGGAAATCATCTTTCTCAAATATCTGTGTTTCAAAATCACATCTAGCTATCTCATTCCATTCTCCAAATCGATTTAAACCCATGAAGATACTTAGATTATCATTATATCCATCTGGGAGTTGCTGATGGATTTCTCCGGTGTTAAAGTTTAATGTAAGATGATTTGTACCATTTATTAGTATAACTGGATGTCCTGTTCCAGTGATATGCTCCCACCATCCTTCATTTGTCCTATAGTGTACACCTCCATGGAGATCATATTCTCCAGCATAATCAGAGTCTGTTACATCAATAGTTACATTAACAGTTAGATAAGATCCATTTATATAACAATAAGATGGATCTCCATCTTCCATTATAAAGGAGACAGGTGGCGGTGGTAGATCATCAGAAGAGTAAGTTTTGGTTATATATTCATATCTATCTATATCCCGCCATGTAGTTTCATTCTTTAGATTAATCCATACATGATAAGGGCCATCATAACCTTTATCATATATATCTCCTGCATTGAAATTCAAAGCCACTATATTGGTTCCATTAGAAATGATTACAGGTAATCCAGTTCCTGTGATGAAATCCCAGATTCCATTATCTTCATCAACATATTCAAGACCACCATCCATCCAGAAAGTTGCAGTTCCATTACTTGATTTATATATACTAACATTCACAGTAAGATATGTATCATTCATATAATCAACGCTACCTTCAGACATATTCTCTCTATCTATCCATACATCAGGTGCTGCTCCAGAGAAATCAGTATAATGATAAGCATCTGTTGTAATCTCTGCTTCAGCTAAAAGATGATAGGTTGTTATATTCTCTATACCCATCCAGATTTTATACGGTCCATCCTCCATACTATTATAGATATCCCATCCATTGAAAGTGAAATTATATTGATGTGTACCATTTGATATACTCTGATTTTCAATAGACATACCAGTTATAAACCTCCAGTCTTCCCAACCTGCACTTGTATCAACCCAGTGTACACCACCGTGTACCCTATATGTACCATTTCGAGAGGAGTTTATCATCAGAGTTACAACAAGATCACCGTCATCGTTAATTGAACACTCATCGTCAATTATTTGTAAACCTGATCCAGTGAAATCACTTGCACTATAAGGTTTCGTTGTATATTCTGCATTTGCAATAGGCATCCAGTATTCAGCATCTTCAACACCAATAAATGCCTTTAACACACCACTGTATCCATATTGTTCTAATGCATTTTTAATAAAACCTTGATCATAGTTTAGAGAAACTATATGCTCACCTTCAGTAAGGTTAAGTTCAGGGGTACCTGTTCCCTCAATAAACATCCAATTACCCCAGTCATCTACGATATTCAAACCACCATTTAACCTATAGAGTCCAGGTTGTGAAACATTAATAGATACATTAATAGTCAAATATTCTGTTCCATTTATAAAATCATGTTCGCCATCTTCGCTCATATAGCTCTGGTTGAAGGAAACTTTAGGTGATGAGAAATCACTGTAATTATAAACCTCTGTTTGATAGTCTCTATTGAGGATCATCTGGTGAGTATCCCAATCTTC